>NZ_JAADJV010000007.1 GCF_011684115.1 Rahnella aceris
CAGGTATCAGACGATTGCTGATACGTGTGAAAGAACCGGTGGAGCGGTAGTTCAGTTGGTTAGAATACCTGCCTGTCACGCAGGGGGTCGCGGGTTCGAGCCCCGTCCGTTCCGCCAATTATTAAAAATTATGCCTGCTAAATTAGCAGGCATAATAGTAAGCGTAATTTAGGGGCGTAGCTCAGTTGGTAGAGCACCGGTCTCCAAAACCGGGTGTCGCGAGTTCGAGTCTCTCCGCCCCTGCCATATTTAAACCCTTCGCGAAAGCGAGGGGTTTTTTTTCGTCTCAATTTCCTGAAACTCCTCTCTATTTTTTAACCTCTTCCCCTTAGCCCCACTATTCTGGGGATTATTTGCACCAATGGGCTCAAAATCTTCGCTTTTGCCAGTTGTTTTTTGTCATGTTTTGGCTGAATACATGCACGAATTGATTGTTCTCCCCGTATGTGACCTCGCTCATGCTCCCATTTTCCCTATGTACTAAACCTAATCATCGTCTTATGACGACTATCAGACCCTGACAGCATTCTTTTATCCTTTTTCCGACAAAACTGTCGTAGCGGCTGAATGCGTATGTCGGGTAAACGTCCTGGACGTACCCTACGAGTCATAACAAAAAGTAGCTCAGACTACACGCGAGGAAAGAAACATGTACAAACGCTTATTTGTGGCAGCAGCAGTAGCAACAGCATTTTGTGGCGCAGTTCAGGCGGCTCCGCTGGTTGTTGGTTTTTCGCAGATCGGCTCTGAGTCTGGGTGGCGTTCTGCGGAAACCAAAGTCTCTAAATCAGAAGCGGAAAAACGTGGTATTACACTGAAAATATCTGATGCTCAGCAAAAACAAGAGAACCAAATCAAAGCAATACGTTCATTCATCGCACAGGGTGTTGATGCCATTTTCATCGCTCCTGTTGTTGCTACTGGCTGGGCTCCGGTTCTGACCGAAGCTAAAGAAGCTAAGATCCCTGTGTTCCTGTTAGACCGTACGATCGAGGTCAGTGATCCGTCTCTTTACACTGCTGCAGTCGCTTCTGACAGCGTGTATGAGGGCAAAGTGGCGGGTGACTGGCTGGTGAAGGACGCTGCTGGCAAACCATGTAATGTTGTCGAATTGCAGGGTACGGTCGGTGCCAGTGTGGCGTTAAATCGTAAACAAGGCTTTGCAGATGCGTTGAAAGCTGCACCAAACGTCAAAATTATCCGCTCACAGTCCGGCGATTTCACCCGCAGTAAAGGCAAAGAAGTCATGGAAAGCTTCATCAAGGCTGAGCAAAACGGTAAGAACATTTGTGCTGTTTACGCCCATAACGACGATATGGCGATCGGTGCAATTCAGGCTATCAAAGAAGCTGGCCTGAAACCGGGTTCGCAGATCAAAATCGTCTCTATCGACGGTGTTCCTGATATCTACAAAGCTATGCTGGCGGGTGAAGCGAATGCTTCTGTTGAGCTGACACCAAACATGGCTGGCCCGGCATTTGATGCGCTGATTGCGATGAAAAAGGATGGTACGCAACCGAAGAAATTCATTCAGACTCAATCCGCGTTGATCCTGCCGGACATGGCTCAGAAAGAGTATGACATGAAGAAAAACATGGGTTATTAAGCCGGTTTACCGGCTTGTCTCACGGGCAAGCCGGTAACAATTATTCCCTTTTCGCTTATAGCGAATGCAGCAGGAGTAGTGACGTGACGGATAATCCTGGTTCAGAAACGCTGCTTGAAGTACGCGGTTTATCAGTTGAATTCCCCGGCGTAAAAGCGCTGGAAAATGTCGACTTTACCCTCGAACGCGGTGAAATTGTTGCCCTTTTGGGTGAGAACGGCGCCGGTAAGTCCACAATGATTAAGGCCCTCACCGGTGTCTATAAACGTTCTGCTGGCCAGGTCTTTCTTAACGGAAAACCGATCGAGCCAATCAGTACTGCTGATGCCCAGTCGCTGGGGATTGGTACGGTATATCAGGAAGTAAATCTCCTGCCAAATATCTCTGTTGCTGCCAACTTGTTCATCGGGCGCGAGCCAACCCGTTTCGGTCTGGTCAATCAGCGCAAGATGGAACAACAGGCCGACGCCCTTCTGGAAGGCTATGGGCTGCATCTGGATGTCAGCCAGCCACTCTCAACCTACTCCATTGCGATTCAGCAAATCGTGGCAATTGCCCGCGCTGTTGACCTGTCTGCACAGGTTTTAATTCTTGATGAACCCACCGCCAGCCTTGATGCCAAAGAAGTCAGTATGTTGCTCGATATTCTGGTTCAACTGCGTAATAAAGGGGTGGGGATGATTTTCGTCACCCATTTCCTCGATCAGGTTTATCGGATCAGCGACCGGATTACCGTTTTGCGAAACGGTAAGCGTGTGGGGTCTGAACGAACGGTGGATTTACCGCGTATCGATCTCGTGCCGATGATGCTGGGACACAGTTTTGATGAAAACCTGCTCAAACGCACCGAACATAGAAATGTAACGGGCGAGCCATTAGTGGATTTCAAAGGCTATGGGCGTCGAGGTGTGGTCGAACATTTTGACCTGAAAGTACGTCGGGGTGAAATCGTCGGACTGGCGGGTTTACTGGGATCAGGACGGACGGAAACCGCTCAGCTGATTTTTGGCATTAAAGGGCATGACAGCGGCAATGCACGTGTCGATGGCAAAGAAGTCGCCATCAGCACGCCCAGAAAAGCGGCTAAACTGGGATTTGGTTACTGCCCGGAAGATCGTAAAACCGATGGCATTATCGGCGCGGCTACAGTGCGTGAAAATATCATCCTTGCCTTACAGGCGCAGCGCGGCTGGTTGCGTCCTTTACCCATGAAAGAGCAGCATCAGATCGCCGAAAAATTTATCAAACTCCTTGGCATCCGTACACCCGGCACTGAGCAGGAAATTCAGTATCTTTCCGGTGGTAACCAGCAAAAAGTGTTGCTGTCCCGCTGGCTTGCAACCAATCCTCGTTTCCTCATTCTCGATGAACCTACCCGTGGGATTGACGTCGGTGCCCATGCAGAAATCATCCGTCTGATTGAAAAACTTTGTGACGAAGGCCTGGCGTTACTGGTCATTTCCTCTGAGCTGGAAGAACTGGCGGGTTATGCCGATCGTATTGTTGTCTTACGAGACCGTCGTCATATTGCCGAAATTGAGCAGGCTGATATCTCCGTGCCAGCCATTATGAAAGCCATTGCGGCGCAATGAGGGGAGATAGTGATGAATAACAGGAGCCTGCCAATGACGGGAAAACCGCGCAAAGTAAGATGGGTATTTCCAAAAGGCACCACGCAAATCGGTGCTTTCGTCGCAATATTAATCATAGACAGCCTGGTCGCCCCGGGCTTTTTCTCTATCCATATTCAGGATGGCCGCTTGTTTGGCAGCCTGGTGGATATTTTCAACCGTGGTGCCCCTGTCGCTTTGCTGGCTCTCGGGATGACGCTGGTTATTGCGACCGGCGGCATCGACCTTTCCGTCGGTGCGGTCATGGCGATTGCCGGTGCAACAGCCGCGACCATGACGGTGCAAGGATATCCGCTGATGATCGTGCTGCTGGCCTCGGTCGGGGTGGGGGCAATATGCGGTTTGTGGAATGGCTTTTTGGTCGCTGTTCTGCAAATTCAGCCGATTGTTGCCACGCTGATGCTGATGGTCGCCGGACGTGGCATCGCACAGCTGATTACGGAAGGGCAAATCGTCACGTTTGAACACAATGGTCTATCGCAGTTTGGCAGTGGTTCTTTGTTCTATCTGCCAATGCCGGTGATCATTGCCGTCGCCATGCTGGTTCTTGTCTGGGCGCTGACGCGGAAAACAGCGCTTGGCCTGTTCATCGAATCAGTCGGCATCAATATCCGTTCTGCTTATAACGCCGGCGTAAATGCCCGTTTAGTGCTGATCTCCACTTACGTCATTTGTGGGATTTGCGCGGCCGTTGCGGGCGTTATCATAACGGCTGATATTCGCGGAGCGGACGCCAATAATGCCGGACTATGGCTGGAACTTGATGCCATTCTTGCCGTCGTCATCGGCGGCGGCTCGTTACTGGGTGGACGTTTTAACCTGCTTCTTTCGGTTGTCGGTGCACTGATCATTCAGGGAATGAATACCGGCATTCTGCTCTCCGGCTTCAAACCGGAATTCAACCTGGTGCTGAAAGCTCTGGTGGTGCTCGCTGTACTGGTAGTTCAGTCTCCCCGCGTCTCTTTCAGTAATCTGTTCCGGAGGAAAGGATAATGCTCAAAAGAAATCTGCCCCTGCTGATTACGATCGTGGTTTTCCTGGCCGGATACGCCTATTGCTTCACTCAGTTCCCCGGTTTTGCATCCACACGCGTGTTTTTTGATTTGCTGACGGATAACGCGTTTCTCGGCATCGTGGCCGTCGGGATGACATTTGTCATCTTATCCGGCGGCATCGATCTGTCAGTGGGTTCTGTTATCGCTTTCACCGGTGTTTTGCTGGCGAAACTCATCGGTGCTTATGGCATCGCGCCTGGCTATGCCTTTGTCATCGTGCTGTTGATGGGCACCACGTTTGGTGCGCTGATGGGATGGATCATTGATACGTTGAAACTGCCTGCTTTCATCATCACGCTGGCGGGCATGTTTTTTGTGCGCGGTATGAGTTTTATTGTTTCGGAAGAATCGTTGCCGATTAACCATCCGGTTTATGAATTCCTCGCCAATTATGCCTGGAAAATGCCCGGTGGTGGTCGTTTCACATTGCTGGCTCTGGTTATGCTGCTGGTGGTGCTTGGCGGGATTATTCTGGCTCACCGTACGCGATTCGGTAACAACGTCTATGCCGTTGGCGGCAGCAATGTGTCGGCTGCGCTGATGGGGGTGCCGGTAAGGCGTACCACGATTTATATCTACATGCTGTCCAGTACGCTGGCGGTCTTATCGGGCATCATTTTCTCGCTCTACACTTCTGCGGGTTATGCACTCGCGGCGAGTGGTGTAGAACTGGATGCTATCGCCTCTGTTGTGATTGGCGGGACGTTACTGAGTGGCGGCGTAGGCACGGTTTTAGGCAGCTTGTTTGGTGTGCTTATTCAGGGGCTGATCCAAACCTACATCACTTTCGATGGTACGCTTAGTTCGTGGTGGACCAAAATCGTGATGGGCGTTTTGTTGTTTATCTTCATCGGATTGCAAAAAGGGATGGGCAGCTTCTGGACAGCCAGAAGAGCGCGCCATCCGCGACCAGAACCGTCCTGAAACAGGACGGTATCAGAAATTAGTGATCAGCGGTGTTTTGAGTAACTGACGGATCAACACTTGCTGGTCGCTGGTTTGCAGCCAGACGGCGTAAAGCGGGCGGATCACCGGCGGAACATCTTCATGTGCGGCCAGTTGCGGATATTCTTTGGCCCAGTGCGCAGGCAGGAACGCACAACCGCCGGTATTTTCCAGCAACTGACGCGTCAGATGTGCAGAGGTTGTGGTTAACACCGGTTCCTGATCGCTGTTTTGCAGTTTTTCCTGCTGAGGAAAATCAGCGCCCCATTCCAGCTTCACATACGGTGATTGTTCGCTTCTGACCGTTTTCTGCGATGAGAATAGTCGTAACGAGAAATTACCTAGTAACTGACTTGAGAGCTCGTCCATCTTTGGTGGCTCGGTGGTGATCAGCAAATCCAGTTGTCTTTCATGCAATTGTTTGACCAGCGACTGACGCAGTGCAATGCGCGCCTCAAGCCTAAGCGTGCCACGCTGGGTGTAAAGAGACTGCAGCCACGGGGTCAGATAGGCTTCCCAGAGCGACGCCGTCGCACCAATCGACAATTCTGTGTGCTGTAACGAGCGTACAACCTCTTTTTTCGCCATTTGCCACGTTGACATAAGATTCTCTGCATAAGGCAGCAGACGTTCTCCTGCGGGCGTTAAGCGGATGTTATTGCGATGCCGTGTGAATAAATTGGCGCCAAGTTGGGTTTCCAGTTGCCGGATACGAAAGCTGACAGCGGATTGAGTCAGGTAAAGGGATTCCGCCGCCCGACCAAAGTGGCGAGTTCTACTGACCTCCAAAAAGGTTTTCAGTAATTCCGTGTCCAAAACTATCTCCAATATTTTTTGTCGTTAAGATTTAAATGTTTTGTTTTACACAATGTCAAGCCTAACTAATACTCCGCGCCATAACAGCACGACCATGAGAGAATTAGGAGCGTGTCAGATGGCGGAAAGCTTCACCACGACAAGTCGTTTTTTTGATAATAAACATTACCCTCGCGGGTTCTCCCGGCATGGCGATTTCACCATTAAAGAAGCGCAAATGCTAGAACGTTACGGCTTTGCTTTTAACGAGCTGGATCTGGGAAAACGTGAGCCCGTTACCGACGAAGAAAAACTGTTCCTGGAGGTTTGCCGTGGTACGCGCGAACCGGTAACGGATGCAGAAAAAGTGTGGAACAAATACATTGTCCGCACTCGTCGTCCGAAGAAATTCCACACGTTGTCTGGCGGTAAACCGCAGGCTGACGCTGTAGAAGACTACACGGAAAGCGATGACTAATGAAACGGGGCGATGCCCCGTTTTTTTATGCCAGGCTCTTATGTAGAGTTAACAATAGCCTATCCATGCTGCGATAGCTCAGTGCTTCAGCAATATGTCTTCGTTCAATCGATTCCTCGCCACCCAAATCAGCCAATGTTCTCGCGACTTTCAGAATGCGATGCCAGGCTCTGACCGATAATCCCAGTTTGTGCAGGACTTCTTCCAGAAATTCAGCATCTGCTTTGGTTAACACACAGTACGTCTCCACTTCGCTACTGCTCAGATGCGCGTTGACTTTTCCCGCGCGTTTTAACTGAATTTCTCTGGCGGTCAGTACCCGTTCCCGTACTTGTACACTATTTTCCCTGAGCACAGGCGTATGGTTTTGCTGGCTCAAAATGCCGGGCGGCAGGAGCGGGACTTCAATCGACAGATCGAATCTGTCGAGAAATGGCCCGGAAAGCCGGCTCAGGTAGCGTAAAACCTGCTGTGGCGGTGTGCGGTTATGAATGCCCTGATAGTGTCCGGTCGGGCTGGGATTCATCGCTGCAATCAGTTGCGCTCTTGCCGGATAGCGGACTTTCGCCCGTGCACGGGAAATGGTGATTTCGCCGGATTCCATTGGCTGGCGCAGAGCATCAAGAACCTGGCGCTGAAATTCTGGCAGTTCGTCAAGAAACAATACGCCGTTATGTGCCAGTGATATTTCTCCCGGTCTGGGTAACGAGCCGCCTCCCACCAGCGCGCTCATGGATGTGCTGTGATGCGGTGCACGAAAGGGGCGGATGCGTGAAAACTCGCCGTCATCTTCGGGGTTATACACCAGGCTGGCAATGGCGGCCGTTTCCAGCTTTTCCTCGTTACTCATGGGCGGCAGTAAACCGGGCAACCGGCTAGCCAGCATGGTTTTTCCGGTGCCGGGAGGCCCAATCAACAATAAATTATGCCCTCCCGCTGCCGCCACTTCGAGCGCGCGCTTTGATTGCTCCTGTCCGATGATATCGGCAATGTCAGGTTGATACTCGGGCGGAGGCGCCGTCGCCGGAAATTCAATCGGTGGCAAATTGTCCTCGCCCTGAAGGAATGCGCAGACCTGCAATAAGTGCCCGGCCACCTGCGCTACACCGGGATCAAGAAGCGTCATTTCCGTCTGATTACTTTGCGGCAGGATCAACACCCGGCCTTCTTTTTGCGCCTCAAGTGCCGCCGGAATCGCGCCATTTACGCTGCGCAGCGCACCGGAAAGGCCCAGCTCACCCAGAAACTCGTACTCCTCAAGCTTATCGCCCTGAAGCTGCTCTGAGGCCACCAGAATCGCCAGCGCGATGGACAAATCATACCGGCCGCCTTCTTTGGGTAAATCAGCGGGTGCAAGATTGACGGTGATGCGTTTGGCCGGAAAGGTAAACCCGCAGTTGATGATGGCGCTGCGAACCCGATCTCTGGCTTCCTTGACGGTGGTTTCCGGTAAACCGACCAGTGTCAGGGCCGGTAATCCGTTGCTGATATGGACCTCGATCGAGACACCGGGTGCCTGAACCCCCAGCGATGCGCGGGTATATACCACGGCTAATGACATGCTTTTTCCTTTGCTATGAGCTCTGCTGACGGCAGCATGCCTGAGCTGGAAACGCTTTCGGGAAGAAGTTTGCTGCAATGCGTAATGCGATGGGAAAATAATCTGCAAGTCACCGACTTAACATGAAGGGATGCGAACTGCTTCGCAACGACAGCAATACTCCTTAACAGTTTAAGGTTTCTGGAAACAAATTAGCGGACTAATTAAGTTGCCGCAAATACCGGCAGGGGTGTTTAATCTTGCTGTATTTAACAATAAATAAACAAATACAGAACACTGATTAACATCTCTCTGCCTGACCAGGGATTTTCCGCAATGCCCCGGTGAGTGCACTACCTGCAGCTATTCCGAAATAGGGACTCACCCATGTTTGGTTGGACTTCTCGGCAGCGTAACGTTGCCATCGCCAGCTTTCTGAGCTGGACTCTCGACGCTTTCGATTTCTTCATTTTGGTCTTCCTGCTCAGCGATATCGCATCGGCATTTCAGGTAGATATCAAACAGGTCACGCTGGCAATACTGCTGACGCTGGCCGTGCGACCGATTGGGGCGTTGCTGTTCGGGCGTGCGGCGGAAAAGTACGGGCGCAAGCCGGTGCTGATGGTCAATATCGCGCTATTTTCTTTCTTCGAGCTGTGTACTGCGGCGGCACCTTCCCTGACCGTTTTCCTGATCCTTCGCGTGATTTACGGCATTGCGATGGGCGGTGTCTGGGGCGTAGCTTCTTCTCTGGCGATGGAAACCATACCTGACCGTTCCCGTGGCGTGATGTCGGGGATTTTTCAGGCGGGTTATCCGTTTGGTTATCTGCTGGCGGCGGTGGTATATGGTTTGCTGTTTAATGTGGTCGGCTGGCGCGGCATGTTTGTGATTGGTGCTGTGCCGGTTTTCCTGCTGCCTTTCATCTGGTTCAAAGTACAGGAATCGCCGGTCTGGCTGGCGGCGCGGGAACGCAACGAAAGCACGGCACTGATGCCGGTGCTGAAGAAAAACTGGAAGCTATGTATTTATCTGGTTGTGCTGATGGCGGGTTTTAATTTCTTCAGCCACGGTACGCAAGATCTCTATCCGACGTTCCTGAAAGTTCAGCACGGTTTTGACGCACATACCGTCAGTTTAATCGCCATAAGCTACAACATTGCGTCAATTATCGGTGGGATCTTCTTTGGTTCGCTGTCTGAGAAAATTGGTCGTAAGAAAGCGATTATTATCGCCGCGTTGCTTTCACTGCCGGTCATTCCATTATGGGCCTTCTCCGGCGGTTCATGGATGCTGGGGCTGGGCGCGTTCCTGATGCAGTTTATGGTGCAGGGCGCATGGGGCGTCGTGCCGACTTATCTGACCGAACTGGTGCCTGCTAACACGCGCGCGGTCCTACCGGGGTTTGTTTACCAGCTCGGTAATCTGATTGCTTCGGTTAATGCGACGCTTCAGGCTTACATTGCCGAAAGCCACGGACACAACTACGGACTGGCGATGGCAATTGTGGCCGGTACCGTCGCCATCCTGATTTCTGTTCTGGTGGCATTTGGCCGGGATACCCGGGGAAAAGCGATTGCTGGAGCAATAAATAATCAAACGGCAAATCATCACGCTAAGTTTTGATTTTTCAGATGATTTTTCATGGTTTCTGCAACGGACTGCAAATAATAACGCAAGAAAAATGTTGTCATTAATCATCTTACTGTGATAACTCTGTAGGCAATCGTTCGCAATATGAATTTTAGAAACCTAAAAATGAAAGCCCTTCTCCTCGTAGTTAGCCTAGTCGTGATTAGCGTGGTGGTGATTATTATCCCACCGTGCGGGGCTGCACTTGGACGAAGAAAGGCTTATTAAACAAGCCTGAACCTGAAAAGAAACCCCGCACCGAAAGGTCCGGGGTTTTTTTTTGGGTCAGGAATTTCAGAGAACAGAGAAGCGGGGTCGGAAAATGAGCAACAGCATAATATTCTGCACTTGTCGCAAAAAGGCAGGAGAATAAAGATGAACGGAGCACAATGGGTAGTACAAGCGTTGCGTGCGCAGGGTGTAAATACAGTATTTGGTTATCCTGGCGGGGCAATCATGCCGGTATACGATGCATTGTATGACGGCGGCGTGGAACACCTGTTGTGCCGGCATGAGCAGGGTGCTGCAATGGCCGCCATCGGCTATGCCCGTTCTACCGGAAAAGTTGGCGTCTGTATCGCCACTTCCGGTCCTGGCGCGACCAACCTGATCACCGGTCTGGCCGACGCGCTGTTAGACTCCGTTCCGCTGGTGGCCATCACCGGGCAGGTTGGTTCTGCCTTCATCGGCACCGATGCCTTCCAGGAAATCGACGTTTTAGGGTTGTCCCTGGCCTGCACCAAACACAGTTTCCTGGTTGAATCTCTGGAAGCGCTGCCGGAAATCATGGCGGAAGCCTTTGCCATCGCCAGCTCCGGTCGTCCGGGCCCGGTTCTGATCGACATTCCGAAAGATATCCAGCTGGCCGTGGGTGAATTACCGCCGCATCTGGTGGCGGTTGAAGAAACTTTTCCGCACCCTGCGGCTGAATTACAACAAGCCCGCGCCATGATCGCTGCCGCGCAAAAACCGATGGTTTACGTCGGTGGCGGTGTCGGTATCGCGCAGGCCGTTCCGGCATTACGCGAATTCATTACTGCGACAGGCATTCCTGCGGTAGCAACGTTGAAAGGTCTGGGGGCGCCGGATGCCAGCGACCCATGTTATCTGGGTATGCTGGGCATGCACGGTACCAAAGCGGCGAATCTGGCTGTTCAGTCCTGCGATTTGCTGATTGCCGTCGGTGCGCGTTTCGACGACCGCGTGACCGGCAAGCTGAATACTTTTGCGCCAGACGCCGCGGTTATCCACATGGATATCGACCCGGCCGAGCTGAACAAATTGCGCCGGGCGCATGTGGCGTTGCAGGGTGCTCTGAATGCGCTGTTACCGGCGCTGCAACAACCCCTGAACATCAACGCCTGGCGTGATGAAGTGATGACGCTGAAAGCGCAGGGCGAATGGCGCTACGATCATCCGGGTGAAGCGATTTATGCGCCGTTGTTACTGAAACAAATCTCTGACCGTAAATCGGCCAATACCGTGGTGACCACCGACGTCGGCCAGCATCAGATGTGGACCGCGCAACATATGCAGTTCACTCGCCCGGAAAACTTCATCACCTCCAGCGGTCTGGGCACGATGGGTTTCGGCGTTCCTGCCGCCGTCGGCGCACAGGTTGCCCGCCCCGACGATATGGTGATCTGCGTTTCCGGTGACGGTTCATTCATGATGAATGTTCAGGAGCTGGGCACCATCAAGCGAAAACAGTTGCCCGTCAAAATCCTGTTGCTGGATAACCAGCGATTAGGGATGGTTCGACAGTGGCAGGAATTGTTCTTCGACGGACGCTTCAGTGAAACCAACCTCTCCGATAACCCCGATTTTGTCACGCTGGCCAGCGCATTCAACATCCCCGGCCAGCGTATCCACCGTAAAGATCAAGTCGATGCCGCTCTGGACGCTTTCTTCAACAGTGAAGGTCCGTATTTGCTCCAGGTTTCCATCGACGAAAATGAGAATGTCTGGCCGCTGGTTCCACCGGGCGCAGGCAACGAAACCATGCTGGAGAAAATGTCATGATGCAACATAACGTCTCAATTCAGGCCCGCTTCCGCCCCGAAATGTTAGAGCGCGTATTACGCGTCGTCCGTCACCGTGGTTTTCAGGTGTGCGCAATGAACATGACGCCGATGGTCAATGCGGAAAACATAAATATCGAATTGACCGTTGCCAGTCAGCGGCCCGTAGATTTACTGTCTTCACAGTTACGCAAACTTATGGATGTCGCTTGTGTCGAGATCCAGCAACATACATCACAACAAATACGCGCGAATGCGTGAGTAAAGGAACGAGAGAATGACGAAGAAAGCTGATTACATTTGGTTCAACGGCGAGATGGTTCCGTGGGCAGAAGCTAAAGTCCATGTCATGTCACACGCACTGCATTACGGCACTTCCGTTTTCGAAGGCGTGCGTTGCTACGACTCCCATAAAGGCCCGGTCGTATTCCGTCACCGTGAACATATGCAGCGTCTGCGCGATTCCGCAAAAATTTACCGTATGCCTGTTTCCCAGAGCGTCGATGAGCTGATGGAAGCTTGCCGCGAAACCCTGCGCAAAAACAATCTGGTCAGCGCGTATATCCGTCCGCTGGTGTTTGTCGGCGATGTGGGTATGGGCGTTAATCCGCCGGACGGCTACAAAACTGATGTGATCATCGCCGCCTTCCCGTGGGGCGCGTATCTGGGTGAAGAAGCGCTGGAGCAGGGTATCGACGCGATGGTGTCTTCATGGAACCGCGTTGCTGCAAACACCATTCCAACCGCTGCGAAAGCCGGTGGTAACTACCTGTCCTCCCTGCTGGTCGGCAGCGAAGCACGTCGTCACGGTTATCAGGAAGGTATCGCGCTGGACATTCACGGCTATGTGTCTGAAGGCGCTGGCGAAAACCTGTTTGAAGTGAAAGAAGGCATTCTGTTCACACCGCCATTTACCTCTTCTGCCCTGCCAGGTATCACCCGTGACGCTATTATTAAACTGGCAAAAGACCTGGGTCTTGAAGTGCGTGAGCAAGTTCTGTCCCGTGAATCCCTGTATCTGGCAGACGAAGTCTTCATGTCCGGTACCGCTGCAGAAATCACCCCGGTGCGCAGCGTTGACGGCATTCAGGTCGGTATCGGTAAACGTGGTCCGGTGACCAAACAAATTCAGGATGCATTCTTCGGCCTGTTCACCGGCAAAACCGAAGATAAATGGGGTTGGCTGGATCCTATCAACCCACAATAATTTTACCCGTCATCCTTCAGGCCGCCTCCGCGTTCGCTGCCTGGTGCAACCCGAATGATTCAGGGTAAATAAGAAATTCAGCAGGTAGCGATTTCGCTGCCTGCTAAACAGAAATGATTTGGAGTGAACAGAGCATGCCTAAGTACCGTTCCCACACCACGACACACGGCCGCAACATGGCTGGCGCCCGCGCATTATGGCGCGCTACCGGCATGACGGATAACGATTTTGGTAAGCCCATTATTGCCGTCGTCAACTCATTCACCCAGTTCGTGCCGGGCCACGTGCATCTGCGCGATCTGGGTAAGCTGGTTGCCGAGCAAATCGAAGCGTCTGGCGGCGTGGCGAAAGAATTCAACACTATCGCTGTGGATGACGGGATTGCCATGGGGCATGGCGGCATGCTGTATTCATTGCCTTCACGCGAACTGATTGCTGACTCGGTGGAATACATGGTTAACGCGCACTGCGCTGATGCCATGGTGTGTATTTCCAACTGCGACAAAATCACCCCGGGAATGCTGATGGCGTCACTGCGCCTGAATATTCCGGTGATCTTCGTTTCCGGTGGTCCGATGGAAGCCGGTAAAACCAAACTGTCTGACAAAATCATCAAACTCGACCTGGTCGATGCGATGATTCAGGGCGCAAACCCGAACGTCAGCGATGCCGACAGCGAACAAATCGAACGTTCTGCCTGTCCGACCTGCGGCTCCTGTTCCGGTATGTTCACGGCGAACTCCATGAACTGTCTGACCGAAGCGCTGGGTCTGTCTCAGCCGGGTAACGGTTCATTGCTGGCAACGCACGCCGATCGCCGCGATTTGTTCCTTAACGCCGGTCGCCGCATCGTTGAGCTGACCAAACGTTATTACGAAAAAGACGATGAAAGCGCATTGCCGCGCAACATCGCCAGCAAAGCGGCATTCGAAAATGCCATGATCCTGGATATCGCGATGGGCGGCTCGACTAACACCGTTCTTCACCTGCTGGCTGCCGCGCAGGAAGGCGAAATCGACTTCGACATGACCGACATCGACCGTTTGTCACGCAAAGTCCCGCACCTGTGTAAAGTCGCGCCAAGCACTCAGAAATACCACATGGAAGACGTTCACCGTGCCGGTGGCGTGCTGGCGATTCTGGGTGAACTGGATCGCGCCAATCTCCTGAACCGCGACGTGAAAAACATTCTCGGCCTGACCCTGAACCAGACGCTGGATCAGTACGACATCATGCTGACCAAAGACGAAGCCGTGAAAAAAATGTTCCGCGCGGGCCCGGCCGGTATCCGCACCACGCAGGCGTTCTCGCAAGACTGCCGCTGGGACACATTGGATGACGACCGCGCCGATGGCTGTATCCGTTCGCTTGAGCATGCGTTC
Organism: Rahnella aceris; assembly: GCF_011684115.1. Classification (NCBI taxonomy): domain Bacteria; kingdom Pseudomonadati; phylum Pseudomonadota; class Gammaproteobacteria; order Enterobacterales; family Yersiniaceae; genus Rahnella; species Rahnella aceris. The sequence continues at coordinate 14,293 of NZ_JAADJV010000007.1, forward strand.
AGCAAAGACGGTGGTCTGGCCGTGCTTTACGGCAACATCGCCGAAGCGGGCAGTATCGTTAAAACGGCGGGTGTGGATAAATCCAACCTGACTTTCCGTGGTCCGGCAAAAGTGTACGAAAGCCAGGACAGCGCAGTTGAAGCGATTCTTGGCGGCAAAGTGGTTTCCGGCGACGTTGTTGTGATTCGTTACGAAGGGCCGAAAGGCGGGCCGGGCATGCAGGAAATGCTGTATCCGACCACTTACCTGAAATCCATGGGTCTCGGCAAAGAGTGCGCGCTGATTACCGATGGTCGTTTCTCCGGCGGCACATCCGGTCTGTCTATCGGCCACGTTTCTCCGGAAGCGGGCAGCGGCGGCCTGATTGCGTTGGTGGAAGATGGCGACATCATCGATATCGACATTCCGAACCGTAGCATGGTGCTGGATGTGCCTGCGGCAGAACTGGCGGCGCGTCACGAAGCTGAACTGGCACGTGGCGACAAAGCCTGGACGCCGAAAAACCGCGAACGTGTGGTTTCACTTGCGCTGCGTGCTTACGCATTGCTGGCGACCAGTGCCGATAAAGGCGCAGTGCGCGACAAGTCTAAGCTGGGAGGCTGACAGTCATGGCGGTATCACAACCTCTACCCGACCAGCCGTGCGGCGCAGAATACCTGCGTGCCGTGCTGCGTGCGCCGGTTTATGAAGTCGCACAGGTTACGCCTTTGCAGGTCATGGAAAAGATTTCTTCCCGGTTGGGTAACACCATTCTGGTGAAGAGGGAGGATCGTCAGGCCGTCCACAGTTTTAAACTGCGCGGTGCCTATTCGATGATCGCCAGCCTGACGGAAGAACAGGCTGCGCGTGGTGTTATCACTGCGTCCGCGGGAAATCACGCGCAGGGCGTTGCATTGTCGGCGACCAAAAAAGGCATCAAATCTCTGATTGTGATGCCGGTTGCCACAGCGGATATCAAAGTGGATGCCGTGCGTAACTTTGGCGGTGAAGTGTTGCTGCATGGCGCGAATTTCGATGAGGCGAAAGCCAAAGCGATCACGCTGTCGCAGGAACAGGGCATGACTTTTGTGCCGCCATTTGATCATCCGGCGGTGATTGCCGGGCAGGGCACGCTGGCCATGGAGTTGCTGCAACAGGATGCGCATCTCGACCGCGTATTCGTGCCTGTCGGCGGTGGCGGTCTGGCCGCTGGTGTCGCCGTGCTGATTAAACAACTGATGCCGCAGATTCAGGTCATCGGTGTTGAAGCCGAAGATTCTGCCTGTCTGCGCGCGGCAATGGACGCCGGTGAACCGGTCGACCTGGCGCGTGTGGGTTTGTTCGCAGAAGGCGTGGCGGTGAAACGTATCGGCAACGAAACGTTCCGCCTGTGTCGCGAATATCTTGATGACGTCATCACCGTCGACAGCGATTCAATTTGTGCCGCGGTGAAAGACTTGTTCGAAGACGTGCGTGCGATTGCTGAACCTTCCGGTGCGCTGGCGCTGGCAGGACTGAAGAAATACGTGCAGCAGCACAATATTCAGGGCGAACGACTGGCGCATGTGCTTTCCGGCGCGAACGTGAATTTCCACGGTCTGCGTTATGTGTCGGAACGCTGTGAGCTGGGCGAGCAACGCGAAGCGCTGCTGGCGGTGACCATTCCTGAGCGCAAAGGCAGTTTCCTGAAGTTTTGCCAGTTGCTGGGTGGCCGTTCGGTGACAGAGTTCAACTACCGTTATGCCGATGCCGACAACGCCTGCATTTTTGTGGGCGTGCGTCTGACGCGCGGTCACGCTGAGCGTCAGGAAATTATCGACGAACTGAATCACGACGGTTATCAGGTTGTGGATCTGTCCGACGATGAAATGGCGAAACTTCATGTGCGTTACATGGTGGGCGGGCGTCCGACCAAACCTCTGCGCGAGCGGCTTTACAGCTTTGAATTCCCGGAATCTCCGGGGGCTTTGCTGAAATTCCTGCATACGCTGGGCACGCACTGGAATATTTCGCTGTTCCATTACCGCAGTCACGGTACCGATTTCGGTCGTGTGCTGGCCGCGTTTGAGCTGAACGAGGAAGAGCCGGAGTTCGAGCAGAACCTGTCGGCGCTGGGTTATGACTGTCACAACGAAAGTGATAATCCGGCGTTCCGCTTCTTCCTGGCGGGCTAAAACTAAACGGGGCATCTGAAAAGTGCCCCTTTTTTATTCTGTAAACGTTCAGAGCAACTGCCAGAACGCGTCGATCAGTGGCTCGCTAAGGCGTTTTCTTTGCACGCAGACGCCCAGTTCCAGCGGCGCGCCGAGCGTGATGTTATCCAGAATGGAAATACGGTTGCGCACCGGTTCCGGGCTGTTATCGACCACTACGGACGGGATCAGCGCGATGCCGCAGCCGAGCGCGACCATCGATACAATGGCTTCGTGGCCGGATACCGTGGCATAAATCAGCGGATTGCTCAGGCGGTTGCGTTTGAACCAGACGTCAATGCGTTTTCGCGCCGGGCCATGTTCCGGCAGGATGAAGGGAATTTGTGACCAGTCCGGATGCGGCTCACTGACCTGGGTGCGGACGGCGCAGGGCAGGGAAGGAGAAATCAGGATCATCGGGATTTCGCCGATCTGCGTGAAATCGACGCTGCCCGGCAAACTTTCCGGACGTCCGGCAATCGCCAGATCCGCTTCGGTGGACTGGACTTTTTCAACCGCATCCGCAGCGTCGCCGGTGGTGAGTTTGATTTCGACCAGCGGATGCTGCGCACGGAAGCGGTCAAGGATTGGCGGCAAATGGCTGTAGGCGGCCGTCACCGAGCAGAACAGGTGCAGTTCGCCGCTCAGCGTCGGGCCATGCTGATCCAGCCCGCTGCGCAGTTGCTGGTAATGCAGAAGCGTTTGCTGGGCAAAGTTTTTGAGTTGTTCACCGGCACTGGTCAGTTGCACGGTGCGGTTATCACGCTGAAATAACGGCTGGCCGAGTTCTTCTTCCAGCCGCTGGATCTGGCGTGACAACGTGGACGGGCTGACATGCATCGCCTTCGACGAACGGCCAAAATGGCGGCTTTCCGCCAGATGTAAAAACAGTTTCAGATCACGTAAGTCCATAAAGAATATCCGGCTCTTTGGTTTCACAGATGACAGGCTAAGTATATTGCATAATTTGCAACGTCATCTTCGTAATATATCAATTTAAGCAATGTGTCACATGACATATAGTGAATTCACGGCGTTCACCGGCTCACCGGTGAAACAAAAAATAACAGCACTTACCTCGATAGAACGGAGCAAGACATGGCTAACTATTTCAACACACTGAACCTGCGTCAGCAGCTGGCACAACTGGGCAAATGCCGCTTTATGGGTCGCGATGAATTCGCGGACGAAGCCAGCTACCTCAAAGGTAAAAAAGTGGTGATTGTAGGCTGTGGCGCACAGGGCCTGAACCAGGGGCTGAACATGCGTGATTCCGGTCTGGATGTGTCCTACACCCTGCGTGCAGAAGCGATTGCTGAGAAGCGTGCTTCATGGCGTAAAGCGACCGAAAACGGCTTTAAAGTCGGTACTTACGAAGAACTGATCCCGCAGGCAGATCTGGTTATTAACCTGACACCAGACAAACAGCACAGCGCGGTAGTGAAAGCGGTTCAGCCTCTGATGAAAGACGGTGCAACACTGGGCTATTCCCACGGCTTCAACATCGTTGAAGTGGGCGAGCAAATCCGTAAAGACATCACCGTGGTGATGGTTGCGCCGAAATGCCCGGGTACCGAAGTGCGTGAAGAATACAAACGTGGTTTCGGTGTACCAACACTGATCGCCGTTCACCCGGAAAACGACCCGAAAGGCGAAGGCATGGCGATCGCTAAAGCCTGGGCAGCTGCAACCGGCGGTCATCGTGCAGGTGTTCTGCAATCTTCCTTCGTTGCCGAAGTGAAATCTGACCTGATGGGCGAGCAGACTATCCTGTGCGGCATGTTGCAGGCGGGTTCTCTGCTGTGCTTCGACAAACTGGTTGCTGACGGCGTTGATGAAGCTTACGCAGAAAAACTGCTGCAGTTCGGCTGGGAAACCATCACCGAAGCGCTGAAACAAGGCGGCATCACGCTGATGATGGACCGTCTGTCTAACCCGGCGAAGTTGCGTGCTTATGCGCTGTCCGAACAACTGAAAGAGATCATGGCGCCGCTGTTCCAGAAACATATGGACGACATCATCTCTGGCGAATTCTCCAGCGGCATGATGGCTGACTGGGCGAACGACGATAAGAAACTGCTGACGTGGCGTGAAGAGACGGGCGCAACCGCATTCGAAAACGCGCCACAGTTCGAAGGTAAAATCTCCGAGCAGGAATACTTCGACCACGGTGTTGTGATGATTGCGATGGTGAAAGCAGGTGTTGAGCTGGCTTTCGAAACCATGGTAGCTTCCGGCATCATCGAAGAATCTGCTTACTACGAATCACTGCACGAACTGCCGCTGATCGCCAACACCGTTGCACGTAAGCGTCTGTACGAAATGAACGTGGTAATCTCCGATACGGCTGAATACGGTAACTACCTGTTCGCTAACGCTGCCGTACCGTTGCTGAAAGAGTTCATGACCACTCTGCAGGCAGGCGATTTGGGCAAATCAGTTGCCGAAACTCAGGTTGATAACGCGCAGCTGCGCGATGTTAACGAAGCGATTCGCAATCACCCGATTGAGTCCATCGGCCGCACCCTGCGTGGCTATATGACCGACATGAAACGCATTGCTGTAGCGAGTTAATTCATTAACCCTCAGGTATGAAATAGAAATAAAAAGGGCACTGCATGAAAATGCGGTGCCCTTTCTTTTGGTTCTGTCTGAGGCAGAACTTAGTTGCGGTACAAAATCTTAATGATGTGGTAACCGAACTGAGTGTGCAGCGGGCCCTGTGGCTCGATCAGCGGCGCAGAGAAAACCACTTTATCGAAAGCTGGCACCATTGCGCCTTGCTTGAATTCACCTAAATGGCCGCCTTTCTTGCCTGACGGACAGGTGGAATGTTTTTTAGCCAGTTTCTCAAAATCGCCACCGTTCTTCAGTTGTTCCAGAAGATCAAGTGCCTGTGCTTCTTCCTTTACCAGGATATGCATTGCTGCGGCAGTTTTTGCCATGATAAGACCTTTTTGCGAGAGTGTTTCCAGAGGCGTAATGTAACATCTGAAACACTGCGGGGGGAATCCGGCCTGCATTCCATACATCACAAATTGCGCCTTAAAGCCTGTCAATCTCAGGCGATGTTTCTGCTACAATCGCCGTCCTTGTCTATCAGGTGAGCAAAAATACGCCATGCGATTAAACCCCAGCCAACAACACGCCGTCGAATTCGTCACCGGACCCTGCCTGGTTCTGGCGGGGGCTGGCTCCGGTAAAACCCGTGTAATTACCAATAAAATCGCACACCTGATCCGTGAATGTGGCTATCAGGCACGTCACATTGCGGCTGTCACCTTTACCAATAAAGCCGCGCGTGAAATGAAAGAGCGTGTTGCACAAACCCTCGGTCGCAAAGAAGCGCGGGGCTTGCTTATTGCAACGTTCCACACGCTCGGGCTGGAAATCATCAAACGCGAATTTGCTGCCCTGGGGATGAAATCTAACTTCTCTTTATTTGATGATCAGGACCAGCTGGCGCTGCTGAAAGAGCTGAGCGAAAAATGGCTGGAGAACGATAAAACATTATTGCAGCAGCTGGTTTCCACGATCTCCAACTGGAAAAACGATCTGGTTGATCCTTCGCATGCCGCCGGGCTGGCGCGATCTGAACGTGATCAAATCTTTGCGCACTGCTACAGCCTTTATCACGATCATATGCGCGCGTGTAATATTCTCGACTTCGATGACCTGATCCTGTTGCCTACGTTACTGCTGCAAAGTAATGAAGAAGTGCGTGAACGCTGGCAGAACAAGTTGCGTTATCTGCTGGTCGATGAATATCAGGACACTAACACCAGCCAGTACATGATGGTGAAATTGCTGGTTGGCAACCGCGCACGTTTCACCGTTGTTGGTGACGATGACCAGTCGATTTACTCCTGGCGCGGTGCTCGACCGCAAAACCTGGTGCTGCTGAAAGAAGACTTCCCGCAGTTACAGGTCATCAAACTTGAGCAAAATTACCGTTCCACCCAGCGCATTCTGAAAGCCGCCAACATTCTGATTGCCAATAATCCGCATGTGTTCGAGAAGCGCTTGTTCTCTGAACTGGCTTATGGCGAAACGCTGAAGGTCGTGACGGCGAATAATGAAGATCATGAATCCGAGCGGGTGGTCGGTGAGCTAATTGCTCATCATTTCATCAACAAAACCGCTTATGGCGATTACGCGATTTTGTACCGTGGTAACCACCAGTCGCGTTTGTTTGAAAAAATGCTGATGCAAAACCGCATCCCGTACCGGATTTCCGGCGGCACGTCCTTCTTCTCCCGACCGGAGATTAAAGATCTGCTGGCCTATTTGCGTGTGCTGACCAATCCGGACGACGACAGCGCATTCCTGCGCATCGTTAACACGCCACGTCGTGAAATCGGCGCGGCCACCCTGCAGAAACTGGGGGAGTGGGCCAATCAGCGCAACAAAGGGCTGTTCAAAGCCAGTTTTGATATGGGGCTGAGCCAGTCTCTGACCGGACGCGGGCTGGAATCCCTGCAACGTTTCACGCACTGGATGGGCAATATCTCTGAGCTGGCCGAACGTGAGCCGGTTGCGGCTGTCCGGGATTTGATCCACGGCGTTGACTATGAAAGCTGGCTGTTTGAAACCTCGCCAAGCCCGAAAGCGGCTGAAATGCGCATGAAAAACGTTAATCAGCTGTTCAGCTGGATGACGGAAATGCTTGAGGGTACCGATCTGGATGAGCCAATGACGCTCACGCAGGTGGTCACCCGCTTCACGCTGCGTGACATGATGGAACGCGGTGAGAACGACGAAGAGCTGGACCAGGTTCAGCTGATGACGCTGCATGCTTCGAAAGGGCTGGAGTTCCCGTATGTGTATCTGGTCGGTATGGAAGAAGGTTTGCTGCCGCATCAGAGCAGTATCGATGAAGACAACGTGGATGAAGAACGGCGTCTGGCTTATGTGGGGATTACCCGGGCACAAAAAGAGCTGACGTTTACACTCTGTCGCGAACGCCGTCAGTACGGCGAGCTGATCCGTCCGGAACCGAGCCGCTTCCTGCTGGAGTTACCGCAGGATGACCTGGCCTGGGAAAGCGAACGCAAAGTGGTAAGTGCGCAGGAACGCATGGTGAAAGGGCAAAGCCATCTGGAGAAAATTCGCGAGCAACTGGCGAAAGCGAAAGGCGGCAATTAGCCATTAAGCATGAGCCATTAAAAAAGCAGAGGCTGATGAATCAGGTCTCTGCTTTTCTAACGTTTTACAACTGCTCATCACTGTTCTTCGACAAACAGCGGCCAGTGGACATAACTTTGCCAGTGGCTTTCCTGCTCTAATTCTTCAGCGCGCAAAGGATGCTGTTCCAGCCAGCCCTGCGGCACAATCACACTCAGTTCATCATCATTAGCACGTAAACGCACAGCCGGCAGTGTGTCGTCGCGACGACGGCTGGCAAATATGATCGCCAGGCGCAGAATACGACAAAGACGTTGTGCCTGACGCGGCGGCACGGCGTTTTGCTCATTGAGCAACGGTAAATCGAGCATGTTGTTCTGGTTTTGCAGTAACGTCGCCAGCAGTTTTTTCTGTGCTGGCGTGAAACCCGGTAAATCCAGATGACGGATCAGATAGGCTGCGTGATGCGGTGCTTTCTTGAAATCGACACTCAGCCCAATTTCGTGGATCAGGCAGGCACTGTTGAGCAGTTCACGGGCACGGGCATCCAGCTTCCATTCCTGAGCCACCTGCAGCGAAAAGTTCTCGGCCAGTTGCGCCACACGCTCGGCCTGCTCGTTATCCAGCAGATAACGGCGTTGCAGATTACGCAGCGTACGCTGACGGATATCCTGCTCGATCGGCAAATGCAGCATGCCGTAAACCAGACCTTCACGCAGTGCACCACCCGCCAGTGTCATCATCTCGATGTTCAGCGTTTTGAAAATGGCGATCAGAATAGACAGTCCGCTCGGGAAAACCAGCGCACGTTCAAGGGTCAGACCTTCAATCTCCAGTTCTTCCAGCTTGCCGCACTGAATGGCGCGCTGTTTGAGCTGCTGAAGTTTAGGCAGTGTGATGCGTTCATCCATGCCCTGAGCGACCATGATTTCCTGCAAGGCTTGCACGGTACCTGAAGCGCCGACACAAATCTGCCAGCCATTGGCAATCAGCTCAGGTGCCACAGGAAGGATCATGTCGGTCGCAGCCTGTTCAGCCTGATCAAAGTTTTCTTTTGCCAGATTTCGATCTGCAAAATACTGCTCCAGCCAGGTGACGCAGCCCATCGAAAGGCTATAAAGCGTGGTGGCCTGAGCCCCAATGCCGGTCACCAGTTCGGTGCTGCCACCACCAATATCGACCACCAGACGTTTATCTGGCCCGCCCGTGGTGTGAGCAACGCCGTGATAAATCAGACGTGCTTCTTCTTCACCGGTAATGACCTGAATCGGGCAACCGAGAATTGCCTGAGCTTTACCCAGAAACTCATCGGCATTGCTGGCAAGACGCAGCGTTGCGGTGGCAACCACACGAATTTGGTCGCGCGGGATATCCTGCAATCTTTCAGAAAATAGTTTCAGGCATTGCCAGCCACGCTGCATCGCTTCCTGAGAAAGCAGGTTTTGTTTATCCAGACCGGCTGCCAGACGCACTTTGCGCTTAATTCTGGCGAGGGTCTGGATACTGCCTGCCACCTCACGAACAACCAGCATGTGAAAGCTGTTAGAGCCCAGATCAATCGCTGCATACAGTGAGGTGGAACTTAACATAGGTTATCAGCCCGGACGTTTACGGTTGCTACGTGGTGCACTGCTGCGACGTGAAGACGAATTACTGTTGCGGCGCGGGCCGTTACCGGTGCGCGAGCGGGCAAGACGTTTTGCAGGAGGCAAATCAGTTAACAGCGCATCGCTGTTGTATTTACTCACCGGAATGCTGTGGCCGGTATAGGTTTCTATCGCTGGCAGATTCAGGGCATATTCTTCACACGCCAGGCTGATGGAATGACCACTCAGACCCGCACGGCCGGTACGGCCAATGCGATGCACGTAGTCTTCACAGTCGTCAGGCAAGTCATAGTTAAAGACGTGTGTCACGGCAGGAATGTGCAAACCACGGGCAGCAACGTCGGTCGCAACCAGAATATCCAGCGTGCCTTTAGTGAAGTCTTCCAGAACGCGAAGGCGTTTTTTCTGCGGGACGTCACCGGTCAGCAAACCGACGCGGTGTCCGTCGGCAGCCAGATGGCCCCAGACATCTTCACAACGGTGTTTGGTGTTTGCAAAAATAATGCAACGATCCGGCCATTCCTCTTCAATCAGCGTCTGTAACAGGCGCATTTTTTCTTCATTTGAAGGATAGAACAGCTCTTCCTGAATACGGTGGCCCGTTTTTTGTTCCGGTTCGATCTCAATCGACTCGGCATTATTCATGTTTTCGAACGCCAGTTCTTTCACACGATAGGAAAGCGTTGCTGAGAACAGCATGTTCAGGCGTTGATTAGCAGGAGGCATCCGGCGGAACAACCAGCGGATATCTTTGATGAAGCCCAGATCGAACATACGGTCTGCTTCATCCAGTACCACCACCTGGATCGCGCCCAGGTCGATGTGGTTCTGTTTAGTGTAATCGATTAAACGGCCGGTGGTTCCGATCAGGATGTCCACGCCGCTTTCCAGCACTTTAAGCTGTTTGTCGTAACCGTCGCCGCCATACGCCAGACCTAATTTCAGCCCGGTAGATTCAGATAATGCTTCGGCGTCGGAGTGAATCTGCACCGCGAGTTCACGCGTAGGTGCCATGATCAAGGCACGCGGCTGGTTAGTCTGACGACCTTCCGCAGCAGGGTGAGAAAGCAGATAATGGAAAGTAGACGCTAAAAAAGCCAGCGTCTTGCCGGTACCGGTTTGCGCCTGACCTGCAACATCACGCCCAGCGAGCGTGATTGGCAATGCCAATGCCTGAATAGGAGTACAGTAATGGAACCCTTTCTTTTCAAGGGCTTCTACTGCCAGCGGGTGCAGGGCGAAGTCGGAAAACTTCTGTTCGGTCAAGTGTGTTTTGCTCATAGTGTGGTAGAATATCAGCTAACTATTGCTTTACGAAAGCGTATCCGGTGAAATAAAGTCAACCTGATGTTGGTTAATGCTACATCAACAAGGTAAAGATAATCCTTTGGAGTAAACATGAGCGATAAAATTATTCACCTGACCGATGACAGTTTCGACAACGACGTATTGAAAGCCGAAGGGCTGGTGCTGGTCGATTTTTGGGCAGAGTGGTGCGGACCATGTAAGATGATCGCTCCAATTCTGGATGAAATTGCCACTGAGTTCGAAGGCAAGCTGACCATCGCGAAACTGAATATCGACGAAAACCCAGGTACTGCACCTAAATACGGCATCCGTGGTATTCCTACCCTGCTGTTATTTAAAGGCGGCGAAGTCGCAGCAACTAAAGTTGGCGCACTGTCGAAAGGTCAGCTGAAAGAGTTCTTAACAGCTAATCTGTAATCGGTCGGGATGACCCAAGCCAGGTGTTTAGCGGGCTGTCGTGTTTTTCACATTGTCCGCTAGACGCCTGTCAAGAAGCGTGCTAAGTTTACGCTTACTGCAAATAGAGCTTACCTGTAGTTTGATTCTTACGTTTTACTCTGTTGTGTCAAAAACATCTGCCTATAAAGTTTCTTTGAATAATAATTAAATTGAACTGGCACTGTGCTTGACCATCTAACGGTTTTGACAAAATCGGCTTTAAGACACCTTCAATATCAGCACTATCCCTCAAGAATCGCCCGCGAGCGACTACCTGCGGCTGGATTTCCGGGCTGTTATTTAAGTGTCATACAATAAACAGGCATGGATGACCCTGCCATACCCATTCACGACAGATGTTCGAGACATACCCCGAGTTTAAGAACCCACCATTATGAATCTTACCGAATTAAAGAATACGCCGGTCTCTGACCTGATTGCACTCGGCGAAAATATGGGACTGGAAAACCAGGCCCGCATGCGCAAGCAAGACATTATCTTTTCAATATTGAAGCAGCATGCGAAAAGCGGAGAAGACATCTTCGGTGATGGCGTACTGGAGATATTGCAGGATGGATTTGGTTTCCTCCGCTCCGGAGACAGTTCCTACCTCGCAGGCCCCGACGACATCTACGTATCTCCAAGCCAAATCCGCCGCTTCAACCTTCGTACTGGCGACACCATTTCCGGTAAAATCCGCCCACCTAAAGAAGGTGAACGTTATTTTGCCCTGTTGAAAGTTAACGAAGTTAACTACGACAAACCAGAAAACGCCCGCAGCAAAATCCTGTTTGAAAACTTAACCCCTCTGCATGCAAATTCACGTCTGCGTATGGAACGGGGTAACGGTTCAACAGAAGATTTGACCGCTCGCGTACTGGACTTAGCGTCTCCAATTGGCCGTGGCCAACGTGGTCTGATTGTTGCGCCGCCGAAAGCCGGTAAAACCATGCTGCTGCAAAACATCGCGACCAGCATTGCGTATAACCACCCTGATTGCGTACTGATGGTTCTGCTGATTGACGAACGTCCGGAAGAAGTGACCGAGATGCAGCGTCTGGTGAAAGGCGAAGTTATCGCTTCCACCTTTGACGAACCGGCATCCCGACACGTTCAGGTCGCCGAAATGGTGATCGAGAAGGCGAAGCGTCTGGTTGAGCATAAGAAAGATGTGATCATTCTGCTGGACTCCATTACCCGCCTGGCACGTGCTTACAATACCGTGGTACCGGCTTCAGGCAAGGTACTGACCGGTGGTGTGGACGCCAACGCCTTGCACCGTCCAAAACGTTTCTTCGGTGCTGCGCGTAACGTGGAAGAGGGCGGCAGCCTGACCATCATCGCTACTGCGCTGGTCGATACCGGTTCTAAAATGGATGAAGTTATCTATGAAGAATTTAAAGGTACCGGTAACATGGAATTACATCTGGCGCGTAAAATCGCTGAAAAACGTGTATTCCCTGCCATCGACTACAACCGCTCTGGTACCCGTAAAGAAGAGCTGTTGACCACTTCTGAAGAACTGCAAAAAATGTGGATCCTGCGTAAAATCATTCATCCGATGGGTGAGATTGATGCGATGGAATTCCTCATCAACAAGCTTGCAATGACTAAGACAAATGACGACTTCTTCGACATGATGAAACGTTCGTAATTTGGTGTAACGTCAGATCAACGCCACGCACAGTCGTGGCGTTTTTTGCTTTTGGTGGCTACCATAATGCTACTTTGGGAAGATTGTCAGACTATTCGGATAATAGCTGATGGTTTTCCACGTGCCCTTTCTTTACTTTGTCGGTTGATTGCCCAAGAAATGGCAGCAGATAAGGTCTTGCCCGAGACAAAACCATAACTGCCACCATAGGATATGATTTAAGGCTGTGAGGTTTATGATGCTTTCGACTCCACACACCTTATTTTTGCAGAAGAGAATTCTTAACTGTGAATTTACTCAATATGAGTACTGAGCTAGCTGTTGTTTTCGTATTTTCATTCCTCTTTTTATTCGTTGCCCGGAAGGTAGCGAATAAAATCGGACTTGTTGATAAGCCAAATTTTCGTAAGCGTCACCAGGGACTGATCCCACTGGTGGGTGGGATCTCTGTATTTGCTGGCGTTTGCTTTGCCTTTCTGATCACCAGTTATACCATCCCCCATGGCTATCTTTACCTTGCCTGCGCCGGACTACTGGTATTAGTCGGTGGTCTGGATGACCGTTTCGATATCAGTGTCAAAACCCGGGCGATGGTTCAGGCTGTGGTCGCTGTTGCGATGATGAGTTTTGCTAACCTCACCCTTCGCAGCCTCGGACATCTGATTGGTCCCTGGGAAATGGTATTAGGCCCGTTTGGCTATCTTGTCACCCTGTTTGCCGTTTGGGCTGCTATTAATGCCTTCAACATGGTCGACGGTATTGATGGCTTACTGGGTGGCTTGTCTTGTGTCAGCTTTGGCTCGTTAGGCATTATCATGTACGACAGCGGACACATGGAACTCGCGTTTTGGTGCTTCGCGATGATTGCCGCGATCATCCCCTATATTTTACTCAATCTGGGTGTTTTAGGGCCCCGTTACAAAGTCTTTATGGGTGACGCTGGCAGCACGCTGATAGGGTTTACTGTCATCTGGATCCTCCTGCAAAGTACGCAAGGTGAATCTCATCCGATGAATCCGGTGACGGCACTTTGGCTTATCGCTATTCCCCTGATGGACATGGTTGCCATCATGTACCGACGCCTTCGCAAAGGAATGAGCCCGTTCTCAGCGGATCGTCAGCACATTCATCATTTGATCATGCGTGCAGGTTTTACTTCTCGCCAGGCTTTCGTCTTAATTACCGTCGCTGCCGCCATTCTGGCGGGGATTGGCGTGGTGGGCGAACATCTGAGTTTTGTTCCCGAATGGATAATGCTGGCTTTATTCTTCGTTGCCTTCCTGGTGTACGGCATTTGCATCAAGCACGCCTGGCGCGTGGCGCGGTTTATTAAACGGGTTAAAAGACGTTTGCGCCGTTCCTCTAATCAATAATCACTCTTTTAAGCAAGGGCATACTGGCTGTGGATAAACCAGAAATGATGAGAAACCAGAACGAACACGCCATTGAGAACGAGCTTGATATCCGTGGGTTGTGCTGCACTTTATGGAACGGAAAATTCTGGATTGCAGGTCTGGCGATACTCTTTGCCTTAATCGCCCTGGGCTCGTCTTACCTGATGAAACAGGAGTGGAGTTCCACGGCGATCACGGATCGACCTACGGTCAATAATCTTTCGTCCTATTTCTCGCAGGCACAGTTTCTGCGTAATTTGGATGTGCATAACGCGCCGCAGTCAGACGCCAGCAGGCCACCCATTTCTGATGAAGCCTACAACGAGTTTGTCATGCAACTCGCGGCTTATGACACCCGCCGGGATTTCTGGCTGCATAGCCCTTATTACAAGCAACGTCAGGAAAATGATGCGCGTGCTGATGCCGTTCTGCTGGATGAAATGATCAATGACATTCAGTTTACTGCCCGTGATGTACCGAAAGTGCCGAACGATATTGTGAAACTCACTGCGGAAAACGCGGCTGATGCTAATAAGCTTTTGCGCCAGTATGTCGATTTTGCCAGCCAGCGTGCTGCACAGCATCTGTATGATGAACTGGAAGGTGCGTGGGCGGCACGAACGCAGTCAATGAAAGCGCAGGTCAAACGTCAGAAAGAAGTTGCTCAGACTATTTTCAAGCGCACCACGCATAATACTGAGCAGGCACTGAAGATTGCTCAGCAGCAAAACATTCATAAAAGTGTGACTGACACGCCCGCTGAAGAATTACCGGATTCCGATATGTTCCTGCTGGGTGTGCCCATGCTCAAGGCCCGTCTTGAATTACTGCAAGCATCCGGTCCGGGGTATGATCTGGACTACGATCAGAACCGTGCGATGCTGTCGACCCTCAACGTCGGGCCAACGCTTACGGCAAAATTCCAGACTTATCGTTATTTGAGAACGCCTGAAGAACCTGTAAAACGTGACAGCCCGCGCCGGGCATTACTGATGATTATGTGGGGCATTGTCGGTGGTTTAATCGGGGCTGGTGTTGCCCTGACTCGCCGTAAAAATAAGAGAAACACATTGTGAAAGTGTTGACGATTTTCGGCACTCGTCCGGAGGCCATCAAAATGGCCCCGCTGGTGCTTGCTTTGTCGCAGGATGCGGCTTTTGAATCTAAAGTTTGTGTGACGGCTCAACACCGTGAAATGCTCGATCAAGTATTGCGCCTCTTTGAAATTACTCCGGATTATGATCTCAACATCATGAAACCAGGGCAGGGTCTGACAGAAATTACCAGCCGGATCCTGACCGGGCTTAAGCCTGTTCTGGATGAGTTCAGGCCTGACATTGTGCTGGTTCATGGTGATACCACCACGACGTTATCCGCCAGCCTTGCGGCGTTTTATCACCAGATCCCCGTCGGGCACGTTGAAGCAGGCCTGCGTACCGGAGATCTGTCTTCTCCGTGGCCGGAAGAAGGTAATCGCCTGTTAACAGGCCATCTGGCGAAATGGCACTTTGCGCCCACCGAGAATGCCAGTGCCAATTTGCAGCGGGAAAATATTGCCGGAGAGAATATTTTTGTCACTGGAAATACGGTGATTGATGCACTGCTCTGGGTTCGCGACCGCTTTAATAGCGATGCCTCGCTGGCACAGCAACTGGCTGATAACTATCCATTTCTTGATGTGAACAAAAAGCTGATTTTAGTGACGGGCCACCGCCGTGAAAGTTTTGGCGAAGGCTTCGAGCGGATTTGCTCTGCCCTGGCGGAAATTGCGTGCAAGCACCCTGACGTACAAATTGTTTATCCGGTGCATCTCAACCCCAATGTCAGCGAGCCGGTGAACCGCATTCTGCAAAGCATCGACAATATCGTGCTGATCGACCCTCAGGACTACCTGCCATTCGTTTACCTGATGGATAAAGCCTATCTGATCCTGACCGATTCCGGTGGTGTGCAGGAAGAAGCGCCTTCACTGGGCAAGCCCGTGCTGGTGATGCGTGAAACCACAGAACGTCCGGAAGCGGTTGATGCCGGAACAGTCCGGCTGGTGGGTACAAATCCCGCTAAAATAGTCGAGGAAGTGAACCGTCTGCTGAACGATGAAAACGAATACAACAGCATGAGCCGGGCGCACAATCCTTACGGCGACGGGCATGCCTGCCGCCACATTCTTGACGCATTGAAAAATCATTGGGTATCACAATGAGTTTTAACACTATCTCTGTTATCGGACTGGGCTACATCGGTCTGCCAACCGCCGCCGCTTTTGCCTCACGCCAGAAAAAGGTGGTGGGTGTTGATATCAATCAGCATGCCGTGGAGACGATTAACCGCGGTGCGATCCACATTGTTGAACCCGATCTCGACCTTCTGGTCAGACAGGCGGTTGATGCGGGATTTTTGCGGGCAGTGACTCAGCCTGAACCTGCGGATGCTTTCCTGATCGCTGTCCCGACGCCATTTAAGGGCGATCATTTACCGGATATGAAATTCGTCGAATCTGCGGCACGTTCTTTGGCGCCGGTTCTGAAAAAAGGCGATCTGATCATTCTGGAGTCCACGTCACCAGTGGGTGCGACAGAGCAAATGGCCGCCTGGCTGGCAGAAGTCCGCCCTGACCTGAGCTTCCCTCAGCAGGCCGGTGAGCAATCCGATATCAATATTGCCTATTGCCCGGAGCGCGTGTTGCCAGGGCAGGTGATGGTTGAACTGATTAAAAATGACCGCGTGATTGGTGGCATGACATCAGTTTGTTCACGGCGTGCCAGCGATTTGTATAACATTTTTCTCGAAGGCGAATGTGTTATTACCCACTCCCGCACTGCCGAAATGTGCAAGCTGACGGAAAACAGTTTCCGTGACGTAAACATTGCCTTTGCTAACGAATTGTCGCTGATTTGCGATGCGCAGGGCATTAACGTCTGGGAACTGATCAGCCTGGCGAACCGCCATCCGCGGGTAAATATTTTGCAGCCGGGGCCGGGTGTGGGCGGGCATTGTATTGCGGTTGATCCGTGGTTCATTGTTGCGCAAAACCCTGAGCTGGCAAGAATTATCCGCACGGCGCGTGAAGTGAACGACAGCAAACCGCACTGGGTGGTGGAGCGCGTGAAAGCGGCACTGGCAGATTGCCTGACTACCACGGGCAAACGTGCAGCCGACATCAAAATCGCCTGCTTTGGTCTGGCGTTTAAACCGAATATTGACGATCTCCGTGAAAGCCCGGCAGTGGAAGTGACGCACCTGATTGCCGACTGGCACGCCGGAGAAACCTGGGCGGTTGAGCCTAATGTGCATCAGCTTCCTGCTTCTCTGGCGGACAAAGTGACGTTACATCCCCTTGATCGCGCGCTGGAAGAAGCCGATCTGCTGGTGATGTTAGTCGATCACAAGCCGTTCAAAGCGATCCCTGCTGATCAGGTCCGGCAGTCATGGATTGTGGATACCAAAGGCGTATGGCGATAAACCTGCCTTTGCACGGCAATATCGCCCCGCTCGAATGGGAGAGTGATTTCTTCCAGCTCAACAGTGCGCGTCTGACGCCAGAGGCCTCTGCCGGTGAAATCACGCCGCAGAGGCTGGAACAATATGCGCTGGTGCAGTCGAAAGTGGATGCGTCACAAACGCACACGCTGGACGCACTTTCTGCGCTGGGTTTCCGGCTGGCAGAAGGTGAAACGGACATTTGTGTCGCGGTGACGACGCAAGATAATGCGCTGATGGCCGGGCGTCTGGCGGTACCGGACAATATTGCGGATGTGACCGCGATTGCCCGTCAGGCTTTTCATCTCAGCCGTTTTCGCGCGCCCTGGTATCAGCCTGATGACAGCGCCCGTTTCTATGCGATGTGGTCGGAAAAGGCGGTGCTGGGTACGTTCGACCATCTTTGTCTTTGGGCCGATGACGAGCAGGGCAATGCGCTGGGTTTTGTCACCTTGCGTCGTATTTCGCAAGACGAAGCAAGAATTGGCCTGCTGGCTGTCAGACCTGAATATCAGGGGCAGGGAGCGGGCAAAAAGTTAATGGCGGCTGCGAAAAAATGGTGTGCTGAACAGGGCGTGTCGCGAATGTATGTGGCCACGCAAACCGGCAATATCGCGGCCTTAAATCTTTATCTCGCCAGCGGTGGCAAAGTTATCCGCACGGCGTACTGGTTGTACAGGTGAAACGATGATCCCTTTTAATGCGCCACCGATTGCGGGTACTGAAATTGATTTCATGCGCGAGGCAATGAACAGCGGCAAACTGTGCGGTGACGGCGGGTTTACCCTGCGCTGCCAGAAATGGTTTGAACAGCGTTTCAACTGTCCGAAAGTTTTGCTCACGCCGTCCTGTACGGCCTCGCTGGAAATGGCCGCGTTGCTGCTGGATATTCAGCCCGGCGACGAAGTGATTATGCCGAGCTTCACGTTTGTTTCGACGGCCAATGCGTTCGTTTTGCGCGGTGCGAAGATCGTGTTTGTGGATGTCCGCCCGGATACCATGAATATCGACGAAACCCTGATTGAAGCGGCTATCACGGAGAAAACGAAAGTGATTGTCCCGGTGCATTACGCGGGCGTGGCCTGTGAAATGGACACCATTATGGCGCTCGCCGAAAAACATCATCTGTTTGTGGTGGAAGATGCGGCGCAGGGCGTGATGTCGACCTACAAAGGCAAAGCGCTGGGCACGATCGGCCATATCGGTTGCTTCAGTTTCCATGAAACCAAGAATTACACGGCGGGCGGCGAAGGCGGTGCCACGCTGATTAATGATCCGGCCCTGATTGATCGTGCTGAAATCATTCGTGAAAAAGGCACCAACCGCAGCCAGTTCTTCCGCGGTCAGGTGGATAAATACACCTGGCGCGACATTGGTTCCAGCTATCTGATGTCCGATTTGCAGGCTGCGTATCTGTGGGGAAATCTGGATGCGGCTGAAAAGATTAATCAGCGCCGTCTGGCAATCTGGAATCAGTATTATGAGGTGTTGCAGGATCTGGCCGATGCAGGCCGCATTCAGTTGCCTTCGGTTCCACAAGATTGTGTGCAAAACGCCCATATGTTCTATGTGCGCCTGAACGATATCGACGACCGCGATGCCTTTATTCGTCACATGAAAGCGGCCGATATTCTCACCGTATTCCATTACATCCCGCTGCATGCTTGTCCGGCGGGCGAAAATTTTGGTCGTTTCGCGGGTGTCGATCGTTTCACGACAAAAGAGAGTGAGCGGCTGGTGCGTTTACCGTTGTTTTACAACATGACCGATGACACGCAGCGCGTCGTGATTGCGGCCATGCTGCAATATTTCGCCTGATATGTCGCTGGCAAAAGCATCAGTCTGGACCGCCGGTTCTACGCTGATTAAAATTGGTGCCGGGTTGCTGGTGGTGAAATTGCTGGCCGTAACCTTCGGCCCTGAAGGCGTGGGGCAGGCAGGCAATTTCCGCCAGCTCGTAACCGTACTTGGCGTTCTGTCCGGTGCAGGTATTTTCAATGGTATAACCAAATACGTTGCCGAATATCATCAGGATCCTGAGCGGCTTAAAGCCGTACTCGGCACGTCGTCTTCGCTGATTTTGGGTTTCTCGACGCTGCTGGCCACCATCTTTTTGCTGGCCGCCGGGCCCATCAGTGTCGGGTTGTTCGGGCACGATCGCTATCAGGCCGTTGTCCGGGCCGTGGCCTTTATCCAGATGGGCATTGCTTACGCCAACTACTTTCAGGCCATCCTGAAAGGTTATCGTGATGCGATGGGTAATGCGCTGGCCGTGATTGGCGGCAGTCTGATTGGTTTACTGGCCTATCTGTTGTGTTTCAAACTGGGTGGCTATGAAGGCGCGCTGGCCGGGCTGGCGCTGGTGCCTGCACTGGTAATACTCCCTGCGGGTGGCATGGTGTGGCGACGAAAATCCTTTCCGCTGGCCTACTTAAAACCGGGCTGGGATCGCTTTATCGCCAGCCATTTGGGGAAATTTACCCTGATGGCGCTGATCACGTCTGTTACGTTGCCCGTGGCGTATGTGATGATGCGAAATCTGCTGGCGGAGCATTACAGCTGGAAGGATGTGGGGATCTGGCAGGGCGTCAGCAGTATTTCTGATGCCTATTTGCAGTTTATCACCGCTTCTTTCAGCGTGTATTTATTGCCGACGTTATCGCGCATGACTGACAAACGCGATGTCTCGCGTGAAATCGTTAAGTCGCTAAAATTTGTTCTGCCCGCCGTGGCGGCCGTCAGTTTTACTGTCTGGCTGCTGCGCGACTTCGCCATCTGGTTGCTGTTTTCAACACAATTTATCGCAATGCGCGATTTGTTTGCCTGGCAGTTAGTCGGTGACGTACTGAAAGTCGGCTCGTATGTTTTTGGCTATCTGGTGATTGCGAGAGCGTCTCTGCGCTTTTACGTGCTGACTGAAATCAGCCAGTTTGCGTTACTGACGGGTTTTTCACATTGGTTGATCCCGATACGGGGTTCCCTTGGCGCCGCGCAAGCGTATATGGCGACGTATGTCGTTTATTTCGCCCTGTGCTGTACCGTATTTGTTATTTATCGTAGACGAGCATGACAACGCTGATTCACGTTTTGGGATCTGACATTCCCCACCATAATGTCACCGTGCTGCGCTTTTTTAATGATGTTCTGGCCGAATGTGCGCCTGAAAAGCTGATTTATCATTTTATGGTGGCGGCAGCGGATGCATCAGCATTTGCTGAATTCACTCGTCTGGATATTCGTGTTTACCCGGACAAAAAATCGCTGGCCGATGCGGTTATTTCCCGCGCCCAGGATCGCACACATCACTTCTTCTTCCATGGTCAGTTCAACCCGACGCTCTGGCTGGCGCTGCTGACCGGCAAAATTAAGTCGCAACAGGCCAGCTGGCACATCTGGGGTGCCGATCTTTATGAATCGGCAGGTGGTCTGAAATTCCGTCTGTTCTATCTGATGCGTCGTCTGGCACAGGGACGTATCGGCCATGTTTTCGCTACCCGCGGCGATCTGATTTATTTCCATCAGCGACATCCGCGTGTACCGTCCTCATTACTGTATTTTCCGACGCGCATGGATCCGTCACTGACGCTTCCAGCCGGTCAGCCTGAACCGACAGGGCCGATGACGGTGCTGGTCGGCAATTCCGGTGACCG
Organism: Rahnella aceris; assembly: GCF_011684115.1. Taxonomy (NCBI): domain Bacteria; kingdom Pseudomonadati; phylum Pseudomonadota; class Gammaproteobacteria; order Enterobacterales; family Yersiniaceae; genus Rahnella; species Rahnella aceris. The sequence continues at coordinate 35,119 of NZ_JAADJV010000007.1, forward strand.
CACTAACCGACATATTGAAGCGCTGCGTTCGTTGCATCAGCAGTTTGGTGCGGATATCCGGGTGATTATCCCGATGGGGTATCCGGCCAATAATCATGCGTACATCGACCAGGTGCACAGTGAAGCGTTGAAACTGTTTGCGCCCGAAAACATTGAAGTGATGACTGGCTCGATGCCTTTTGCTGATTATCTTGATGTGCTGCGCCGTTGCTCGCTGGGGTATTTTATTTTCGACCGCCAGCAGGGTATCGGGACGCAGTGTTTGCTGATTCAGTTCGGCGTGCCGTTTGTGGTCAGCCGTCAGAACCCGTTCTGGCAGGATTTGGCGGAGCAAAATCTGCCGGTACTGTTTTATGGTGATGCGCTGGATGCCAGAACCGTGGCCGAAGCGCGCCGTCAGTTGCTGAACACGGATCGGGAGAATATCGCCTTCTTCAACCCGAATTACATCGCGGGCTGGCAACAGGCATTACTGCTGGCGGCAGGAGAAACATCATGACAATGGCACAGCTTGGCGGCCTGTCTGTCGTTTATGCGTTCTCGCTGTTGTTCATTCTGACGCTGACTTATAAAGAATTCCGCCGCGTACGTTTTAACTTCAACGTCCTGTTTTCGCTGTTGTATCTGCTGACATTTTATTTTGGTTTTCCGCTGACCTGTCTGCTGGTTTTCCAGTTCGATGTCAACGTCGTACCGGTTGAAAACCTGTTACAGGCGATGCTGGCCGCAACCTGTTTTTACGGTATTTATTATGTCAGCTATAAAACGCGGCTCAGGGCGAAACATGAAGGCCCGTCCCGCCCGCTGTTTACGATGAACCGTGTCGAAACCCATCTCACCTGGATGTTGCTGGCGCTGATTGCGGTGGTGACGGTTTCTATTTTCTTTGCGCATAACGGCTTTTTGCTGTTTAAGCTCAAGTCGTACAGCCAGATTTTTTCCAGTGATGTGTCCGGAGTTGCGCTTAAACGCTTCTTCTATTTCTTCCTGCCGGCGATGCTGGTGGTGTTCTTCCTCAAACCCAATCCGCAGCGCTGGCTGTTTTTCCTGGTGAGTACCGTCGCATTTGGCCTGCTGACGTACATCATCGTCGGCGGGACGCGCGCGAATATTATCATCGCGTTCGCACTGTTTTTGTTTATCGGCATTGTACGCGGCTGGATTAGTTTGTGGATGCTGGCGGCGGCAGGCGTACTGGGTATCGTTGGTATGTTCTGGCTGGCACTTAAACGCTACGGATTGAATGTCAGCGGCCCTGAGGCGATTTACACGTTCCTTTATCTGACGCGTGATACGTTCTCGCCATGGGAAAATCTGGGGCTGTTGCTGCAAAATTACGACAAAATTAGTTTTCAGGGGCTGGCGCCTATTGTCCGTGATTTCTACGTCTTTATCCCCGGCTGGCTGTGGCATGACCGTCCGGGCGTAGTGCTCAACACGGCCAACTATTTCACCTGGGATGTGCTCGACAACCATTCCGGTCTGGCCATTTCGCCGACGCTAATTGGCTCACTGGTTGTGATGGGCGGCGTTTGGTTTATCCCGCTTGGCGCAGTGGCTGTGGGCATGATCATTAAATGGTTCGACTGGCTTTATGAAAAAGGCAAAGCCGGCACCAACATTTATAAGGCCGCCATTTTGCAAAGTTTTTGCTTTGGTGCTGTGTTCAATATGATCGTACTTGCCCGCGAAGGCGTGGATTCCTTTTTCTCGCGGGTGGTGTTTTTCTGTGTCGTATTCGGCGCCTGCCTGATTGTCGCAAAACTGTTGTACTGGATGTTTGACGCTGCCGGGCTGATACGTGCCAAAATGCCGGTCAGGAAAAACCTCATGGAGCCTTTGGCAGTAAGGAAGATGGATGAATTTGGAGAATAAAATCCCGCAATACGACATCCGTGGGATCCGCCTTTGGGGCTTTCGCAATATGGCGCATTTTCTCGATTATCTTTTTGCCGGTCATCAGGTGAAAAACGGTTCGCTGGTGGCGATAAATGCAGAGAAAGTGCTGACGGTCGAAAGCAATCCTGAAATGCGTACGCTGATCGAGCACGCGGAATTTAAGTACCCTGACGGGATCAGCATTGTGCGGGCTATACGGCGTAAATACCCGCAGTCACACGTCTCGCGTATCGCGGGTGCTGACCTCTGGGAAGGGCTGATGGAGCGAGCAGGCCGTGAAGGAACACCGGTCTTTCTGATAGGCGGTAAGCCGGAAGTACTGGCGCAGACAGAAGAAAAGCTGCGCGCCAAGTGGAACGTCAATATTGTCGGTAGCCAGAATGGTTATTTTGTGCCGGAACAGCGCGAGGCATTGTTCGAAAGGGTGAAAAGCAGCGGCGCGGCTATCGTGACCGTGGCAATGGGTTCACCAAAACAGGAAATCCTGATGCGCGATTGCCGCCTTGTGCATCCTGATGCGCTTTATATGGGCATCGGCGGAACCTATGACGTCTTTACCGGACATGTTAAACGTGCGCCTAAAATCTGGCAAAATCTGGGGCTGGAATGGCTCTACCGGTTGATTTTACAGCCGAGCCGTTTACGTCGTCAGCTCAAACTGCTTAAATTTATCCGTTATTACTACACCGGTCGTCTGTAATACTTGCGCCGTGGCTGATCTTCAGCGCGGCGTTTTACCTCTCATTTCACTCCATCGTTTACTGTCGTTTTCACCCTGACATGTCTACCCGTGCGGATCTTTCTCAATTGTGATTTGCAACTCATGCTGAAATGCGGAACCATAGCGCCGTTTTTCCGCCCTATATGGGCATCATCACAAATAAAAATAACATTTCGGTCATTCCGGAAGGCAAACACAATTAAAGAGAAACTGAGGAACTATGGCGAATCAAGAGGAAAAGGGTGGGCTACACCGGGGGCTTGAAGCGAGACATATTGAGCTGATAGCGCTCGGCGGCACCATCGGGGTTGGATTATTTATGGGCGCGGCCAGTACCCTGAAATGGGCCGGGCCGTCAGTATTGCTGGCCTATATTCTGGCGGGTGTGTTCGTCTTCTTTATCATGCGCTCGATGGGCGAGATGCTGCACCTGGAGCCCGTTGCCGGTTCGTTCGCCGTCTACGCCCATAAATATCTTGGGCCATATTACGGCTACCTGACCGCATGGAGTTACTGGTTTATGTGGATAGCAGTGGGGATTTCTGAAATCACCGCTATCGGAGTATACGCCCAATACTGGTTCCCGGATTTACCACAGTGGATCCCCGCGCTGATGGCTGTGGCGATTGTAGCCGCCGCGAACCTTGCCGCCGTTAAACTGTATGGCGAAATGGAGTTCTGGTTTGCGCTGATCAAAATCACTACCATCATTGTGATGATCGTGGTGGGGCTGGCGGTAATCTTCTTCGGCTTTGGCAATCACGGCGAAGCTGTCGGTTTTGCCAATCTGACCGCGCACGGTGGTTTCTTCGCAGGCGGCTGGAAAGGTTTCCTGTTTGCGCTGTGTATCGTTGTGGCGTCCTATCAGGGCGTGGAACTGGTGGGGATTACCGCCGGTGAAGCGAAGAATCCGCAGGTTACGCTCAAACGCGCTATCAACAATATCCTGTGGCGTATCCTGATTTTCTACGTCGGTGCGATTTTCGTCATCATCACCATTTTCCCATGGAACGAAATGGGCACACACGGCAGCCCGTTTGTCCTGACATTCGCGAAGATTGGCATTGCTTCGGCGGCTGGCATTATCAACTTTGTGGTGCTGACGGCGGCGTTGTCCGGCTGTAACAGCGGTATGTACAGCTGCGGACGTATGCTTTATGCACTGTCGAAGAATCGGCAGTTGCCTGCGTTTCTGAGCAATGTCTCGAAAAGTGGTGTGCCGGTTTACGGTATTGCCATCACCATTTTGTGTCTGCTGGTCGGTTCGTGCCTGAACTACATCATCCCGAATCCTGAGAAAGTGTTCGTGTATGTCTACAGTGCCAGCGTACTGCCGGGCATGGTGCCGTGGTTTGTGGTGCTGATCAGCCAGTTACGTTTCCGTGATGCACATAAAGAGAAACTGAAAAACCATCCGTTTAAATCGGTTCTCTTCCCTTATACCAACTACCTGACGCTGATTTTCCTGGCATGTGTGCTGGTCGGTATGGCGATTAATCCGGATACGCGGGTTTCTTTACTGGTCGGCGGTATTTTTATCGCGGCAGTCTCGCTGATATACTTCGGTCTCGGCATGCATAAGCGCGCTGCGCTGACGGCAGAAAAAGCAAAATAACGTCGTAAGTCACGGGTGGGGAAGGCAAGATGCTTACTTTTACTGCGTATTGGATAAAGCGTAATCAAACGCAATATTTCTGATAAAAAGCACTAGACAGCCAAGCGTTAAAACCGTAGTATCCCCACCCGCAACGGCGCTAAGCGCCCGTAGCTCAGCTGGATAGAGCGCTGCCCTCCGGAGGCAGAGGTCTCAGGTTCGAATCCTGTCGGGCGCACCATTTAGTATGCGCTAGAGTTGCGGTGGAATGTTGAAGTCAGACAATTCACGTTAGTTAGAGATATGGTGGCTATAGCTCAGTTGGTAGAGCCCTGGATTGTGATTCCAGTTGTCGTGGGTTCGAGTCCCATTAGCCACCCCACTCTAAAAATGATTTTGTGATTGTGACATGCGATGGTGGCGGAATTGGTAGACGCGCTAGCTTCAGGTGTTAGTGTCCTTCGGATGTGAGGGTTCGAGTCCCTCCCTTCGCACCACACACAAAATACATTTAAATGATGCAGTTAGCGTCAGAAAGTAGTAAGATGCACGACATCGGCGAGTAGCGCAGCTTGGTAGCGCAACTGGTTTGGGACCAGTGGGTCGGAGGTTCGAATCCTCTCTCGCCGACCACTTTCGAAGAAACCTGCTTTTTTAAAGCAGGTTTTTTTTCGTCTGGAGTTTCTCAACTCACCCTGTTGTTTATCTGCGACATTCCGCTGTATGCCTGTCTCTTGCAGGAGACACTTATCTTGTTGATAAATAAAGCTTCACATAAGCTGACATTCACACGTCGCTCACTGGCGACAGAATGGCGGTTTAACGGGAAGTCTCTGGCTTTCCAAAAATTGACTGCTGAGGGTTAGTGAAAATAAAGCTGTTAATTATCAGTTAAATAAAAAATTTTAAACGGACTCTTGCCATATTGGCACGCGTCCTGCAATATTCTCGCCGTAGATGCTCATTCCACCTATTATGTTTGCTCCGGCTTCATAAACCTGGGAATGATGCAGAGCCAATTTACAGTGCCTATTGTCATCCTGACCGATAACGCGCAAGCGCTATCATCCAGAAGGCAAAACGTTGAGTGAGGCACTAAATCTGTTGTCCTAGACCTGATTGTTTTTAGACACTTGTCTTCCAGACAAGTGTTTTTTTTGTCTGAAATTTACGACCGACATAAAAAAGGCTCCCGAAGGAGCCTTTTACAGACAGCAAGGTTATTACTGTTGCTGCGAATTATTCAGGGTTAGCATCAGCCCTTCACGGCGCATCTCCGCTGCTTCTGCCGGTTTATGCAGCTTGTCCAGCGCATCAGCCAGCCAGGCGTAATCATACGCGTCAGGACGCTGTTTCAGCGCCTCACGGAAGGCTTCGCTCGCCTGTTGCCATTCACCGTGTTTCATCAGCAACTGACCTAGCGTGCTGCTCAGCAGCGGCGTTGTGCCATTCTGTTTGATCAACTGACGCAGTGTTTTTTCCAGTTGCTCAGGATTACCCGAACGCAGCTTCGGCATCAGCGCGACCAACCGATCGTCGTACTGGCGTTTCAGCCCGTCGAGGATCACTTCCTGTGCCAGATCCTGATCGTTGCATTCAATCAGATGCGTTGCCATTGCGACCTGCAGGGCCACTTCATGACGGGTTTTACGGCTCTGATCTTTCCACCAGCGCTTCAGGCCTTCGCTGCCTTCTTCAGCCATCAGCTGATTCATCATGCCGATATAAGCCTGCTCCTGAAGCACACGAATTTCATCGTCGGTATGAATATCGGCTTTCGCCATCGACGGTAAAATCTCCAGCAGTGAACCGTAAGCGCCGGTCAGAAGATAAGCCTGCTCTGCCAGACGTAAAACTTCCGGATGACGTGGCGACTGACCCAGCAAACGGTCAACGCCGTGGCGTGCTGCGTGAACTTCACCTCTGGCCAGCTGGATACGTACGCGGGTGATATCGACCGGCATCTGGTCGATATCCGCGATTTCTGCCGCCCGCTCCAGATACTGATTGGTGCGGATATCGTCGCCGCGCTGCTGCGCCGCTTCCGCTGCCAGTAAATAGTTCACCACCGGCTGTTCGGCGTGATCAGCATTGCGCGCCAGCAATTTCTCCATCTGACGATGATCGCCTTCCGCCAGCTTGAGCATAGCTGCGTGAGTTTGCTTACGCGCTTTAGAGCTTTTGCGCCCGGCAAACCAGCCGCGGGTACGGGCACCGGTACGCAAAACGCGGCGCAGGATCCATTCAATCAAGAACAGCACCACAATCAGCACGATCAGCATGATGACTAAACCGGTGACGCTGGTTTCAATATTGTAATTGTCGGTTTGGATCAGGACATAGCCCTGATGGCCGGCCAGAATCGGGCCGACAATAATCCCGGCAAACACAATCAGGAACAACACGAAAACTCGTAACATGTGTTATTCCCCCTGCGTGGCGGCGGCGGGCTGCTGAAGCAGGTTACGCACGCGGGTCTGCATCAGTTTTTCCAGCATCGGCTGGCTTTTCAGCTCCTCCGGCACGTCCATCGAAACAGATTGCTGGCTGAGATTGTCCAGTTCTTCAAGAAACGCTTTGGTCGAAGGATCGGACGTATCAAAGTAGGCGCGAACCCAGGTTGAGACGCTTTCCAGCGACTGTTTGTAGACTTCATCCTGATGACGCGGAACGGCTTGTGCGGCAATCAGCAGACGCGAGCGAATATTCTCGCGCAGGTACACATCCTGATTCGGTGCCAGGAGCGGTTCTGTGCTGCTATCACGGCGGCGAATGGTGATGAAGTCATCCATAAAGTTGTGCCAGCTTTTGGTCAGGTTCTGACGCCATTCGGTCAGAGAGCTGGACAAGCTGGAACTGTCATTGTCCATCGGGGAATCGTCAGTGTCATTGTCGGCCAGGCGCAGGTTATCCACCTGATTCGATAGCTGATTCAGCTTGAGAATGATGCCGTCGAAATCGACCTGCGCAACGGCAGAAAGGCTGCCCACGTCTTCGTTCAGCGCACGGCGCACGTCAATCAGGCTCGGATCGTTCATGTCGGCCAGGCTGGCATCTGCGCTTTTCAGCAGTGCGGCAGCGGTGGTGACATCCTGATCGCTCCACAATTTGCGGCCAGCGAGTTTCACCAGATAATCGGCCTGCGCCAGTAACCAGGTTTTGGCATCGCTGCCGGAAATGCTGGCGACTTTGTCTTGTAGCTCATTTAGCTGACGACCAAACGAAGCCTGCTGACGATCGGCCTCTTGCCGGGTTTTTTGCTGCTGAGCGAGCAGATCAGCGATTTGTTGTTTGTCCTGCTGCTGGGTTTTTTGCAGCGCATCGAGTTGTTCAGAAAGCGCTTCATCTGAGGCAACCTGCGCCAGCGACTGCTGGTGGCCGTGATAATAGAGACCGGCGCCAAGCGCGATCACCAATACAATTGCTATAGCACCCAGTACCGGCGCGGTGCGTTGCTTTTTCTGCAACGTTTTCAGCGTCTTGTCCAGGTCGGAAGCGTCTGGCTGGGGGCTCTCAACCGCTGGGGAGACAACAACATTCTCATCCGGCGCGGAAGGATTTTTTTGTTCCGTCATTTTGGCACATCCCTTAGTCAGGTAGTTGTAATGCGCGGATCAGCGCATCATTGTCTGCATTCTCAGCAACCCGAATTGCGCTCCAGCCAAGCTGGCGTGCAAGGGCTGCCAAACGTTCACTGACCACCACCAGATTACAGCGCAGTAACCATGAATTTCGATAGTAATCAGGAACTAACTGGTACAACTGTTGCAGCATTTCTCCGCTGGTCACGACCAGCGTATCAACTCCGGCCCGTTGCCAGAGTGCACTCTGTTCACTGGCATCGTAGTAAACCGGGCTGCGCTGATAACATTCGCAGTAAGTGACATCGACACCGCGTTCTGTCAGCGTTTCGGCTAACAGCTCCCGTCCGCCATTACCGCGCAATATCAGCGCTTTTTTACCCTGTATGCGTTGCAATGCCGGAAGATTCAATAGCGTCTCGCTGGTTTCGCCATCCTGAGGATAGAGAACCGGCAGGCTGCTGACCCGGTGGAAAATCAGGCCAGTGGTGCGACCAATGGCAAAATAATTCACGGTGTCCGGCCAGTTTGTGGCGGACTGGCGCAAAGCCCGGTCAGCGTAACTGACGGCATGTTGCGAGAGCACGAACACCAGATCTTGCTGATTTAATGAGGATAGCAGGTTCGGAAGCGATGCGAGCTGGTTCCCCGGTGCAAAATCAATCAGCGGGGAATGGAAGGCAACCCGCCCCAGAGCGCGCAGCCGGCTAACCAGTGCTTCTCCTGCCGGAGAGGGGCGGGTGACCAGAATGGTCATTTAGGCACGTTCCCCTGATAGACCTCATGCAGGATTTCGCGCGCGCCGTTGGCGAGCAGCTCTTCTGCCAGGTCGACACCCATGCGGTGCGCGTTAGCGGCCGGACCGCGACGTTCTCCACACACCATCTGACTGCCATCCGGTGCGCCGACCAACGCACGAAGCCAGAGCTCGTCACCTTCCAGCTCGGCATAGCTGCCGATTGGCACCTGACATCCCCCTTCAAGACGCATATTCATTGCCCGTTCAGCTTGCACACGTAACGTGGTTTCACGGTGCGCCAGTGGTGCCAGCAAGTCGCGGGTAGTTTGATCGTCAAGGCGGCATTCGATACCGACGGCACCTTGTCCTACAGCGGGCAGACACTCTTCCGGTGTCAGTGCGTAAGTGATGCGGTTTTCCAGACCCAGACGTTTCAGGCCAGCGACAGCCAGAATAATGGCATCGTATTCACCGTTATCGAGTTTGGATAAGCGGGTGCCCACATTGCCGCGCAGATCACGGATCACCAGATCAGGACGTTTCTGACGCAACTGACACTGACGGCGCAGGCTCGATGTTCCGACAATACTGCCTTGTGGCAAATCCGCCAGACTGGCGTACTGATTGGAGACGAAAGCATCGCGCGGGTCTTCGCGTTCACAAATAGTGACCAGTCCCAGGCCTTCCGGAAACTCTACCGGCACGTCTTTCATGGAATGCACGGCGATATCCGCACGGCCATCGAGCATCGCCAGTTCAAGCTCTTTGACGAACAAACCTTTGCCACCCACTTTGGCCAGCGGGGTATCTAAAATGATATCGCCTTTGGTCACCATTGGAACCAGTTCCACCTGCAAACCGGGATGACAGGCCATCAGCCGGCTTTGAACATATTGTGCCTGCCACAAAGCCAGCGGGCTCTGGCGGGTGGCAATTCGAATGATTTTGTCTAACATGTTTGATACCGTTTAACTGTCTCTGTGCCCATCCTACCACTGACAATAGAAAGCTGTCAGCGTAAGAAGCCATTCGTAAAAGAAGGTTAACGGGTGTTGAAGAGATTTGTTCCGTTTCGGAACAGACGGTAAAATCCAGAGAAGCGGAAGAGTAATTGTGGTGCGTTACTTTCTTTACGGTCAAACAGCAAGGTGTTAAATTGATCACGTTTCCAGCAATTATTCGTCAACTATTTGCACAATCGCGGTTGTTCAAAGCATAAGCATCACGATAAATGACGGATTTGGAACGGGGTTCTTTCCAGACACATAATCAGGCGAAACGTCTTGTACCTCTACATCGAGACATTGAAGCAAAGATTGGATGCGATCAATCAGTTACGAGTAGATCGCGCACTGGCAGCAATGGGTCCTGCGTTTCAACAGGTCTACCAGCTGCTTCCTGTCTTTTTACATCAACATCACCCTCTGATGCCGGGATACCTTGAAGGTAAGGTTCCGCATGGTATCTGTGTTTTCACGCCTGATGAATCCCAGCAAACCTACCTGACTGACCTTGAAGATAAATGGGGCAGCGCGCTCGAACCTCTTGTGAAAGGTGAATTGCCTATCACTGGCGTGTATTCCATGGGCAGCACCTCTTCCATTGGCCAGAGTCAAAGCTCTGATCTGGATATCTGGGTCTGCCATCAGTCCTGGCTCGATAACGAAGAGCGTAACCGCTTACAGCAAAAATGCAGCCTGTTAGAAAAATGGGCGGCCTCGCTGGGCGTAGAAGTCAGCTTCTTCCTGATCGACGAAAACCGCTTCCGCCACAATGAAAGTGGCAGCCTGGGTGGTGAAGACTGTGGTTCAACACAGCACATCTTATTGCTCGACGAGTTCTACCGTACCGCCGTCCGTCTGGCCGGTAAGCGTATTCTATGGAATATGGTGCCGGGTGAAGAAGAAGCGCATTACGACGAATATGTGCTTTCGCTGTATGCGCAGGGCGCACTGACGCCAAACGAATGGCTCGATCTCGGTGGCCTCAGTACGCTGTCAGCGGAGGAGTATTTCGGCGCGAGTTTGTGGCAGTTGTATAAAAGTATCGATTCTCCTTATAAAGCGGTGCTCAAAACGTTGCTGCTGGAAACATACTCCTGGGAATACCCTAAAACGCAATTGCTGGCGATGGATATTAAACAACGCCTGCATCAGGGTGAGATCGTCTGCTTCGGGCTTGATTCCTATTGTATGATGCTCGACCGCGTGACCCGTTATCTCACCCAGATTGAAGATTTCACCCGCCTTGATTTAGTCCGCCGTTGTTTCTATTTAAAAGTCTGCGAAAAACTCTCCCGTGCACGGGCATCGGTCGGCTGGCGTCGTGAAATTCTCAGTCAGCTTGTGGCTGAATGGGGATGGGATGAAGAACGTCTGGCTATGCTGGATAACCGGGCGAACTGGAAAATCGAGCGTGTGCGCGAAGCGCATAACGAACTGCTCGATGCCATGATGCAAAGCTATCGCAACCTGATCCGCTTTGCCCGTCGCAACAATTTAAGCGTCAGTGCCAGCCCGCAGGATATCGGCGTGCTGACCCGTAAGTTGTACGCCGCGTTTGAAGCGCTGCCGGGTAAAGTCACGCTGGTGAATCCGCAGATTTCACCTGATCTGTCAGAAAGCGATTTAACCTTTATTCATGTGCCGATTGGCCGTGCGAACCGCACCGGCTGGTATCTGTATAATCAGTCGCCGTCGATGGAATCTATCGTCAGCCACCAGCCGCTGGAATATAACCGCTATCTGAATAAACTGGTGGCGTGGGCCTATTTCAACGGACTACTGACGTCCACGACACGCCTGCATATTAAAAGCGGCAGCTTGTGTGATATCGCCAAACTGCGCGAACTGGTGGCGGATGTTTCGCACAACTTCCCGCTGCGCCTGGCGGCACCGACGCCAAAAGCGTTGTACAGCCCGTGCGAAATTCGTCACTTAGCGATTATCGTTAATCTGGAACACGATCCGACCGCAGCTTTCCGCAATCAGGTGGTGCATTTTGATTTCCGTAAGCTGGATGTTTTCAGTTTCGGGCAGAATCAGCAATGCATGGTCGGCAGTATTGACCTGCTCTATCGCAACTCATGGAATGAAGTGCGTACGCTGCATTTCAGCGGTGAACAGGCGGTGCTTGAAGCGCTGAAAACTATCCTGGGCAAAATGCATCAGGATGCTGCACCGCCGGAATCGGTAGAAGTGTTCTGCTACAGTCAGCATTTACGTGGCCTTATCCGTACGCGGATTCAGCAACTGGTGTCGGAATGTATTGAGCTTCGCCTGTCGAGCAAACGACTCGAACCCGGGCGCTTCAAAGCCGTGCGTGTTGCCGGGCAAACCTGGGGACTGTTCTTTGAACGTCTCAGCGTTTCTGTGCAAAAGCTGGAGAATGCGATCGAATTCTATGGCGCGATTTCCAACAACAAACTGCACGGTTTGTCGGTGAAATTGCAGACCGATCAGGCGCATCTCCCCGCTGTGATTGACGGCTACGCCAGCGAAGGGATCATTCAGTTCTTCTTCGAAGACAGTTCGGATGACATCGGCTTTAATATCTACATTCTTGATGAATCCAACCGTGTTGAGGTCTATCACCACTGCGAAGGCAGCAAAGAGGATCTGGTGCGCGATGTCAGCCGGTTCTACTCATCTTCCCATGACCGGTTTACCTACGGCTCAAGCTTTATTAACTTCAACCTGCCGCAGTTCTATCAAATTGTGTCGCTCGATGACCGGATTCAGGTGATCCCTTTTCGCAGCAATGCCCTCTCTGCCGCCTGCGCCACCTTGCCTGAAAGCGACGTCGAACCTTCGCGGCTGAAGCAGCAATTCCAGTTGCATTAGAAAAGGTGTCCGTATCACGGACATGTGGCAGATTATCCGGCTTTCCTGCGCTTTAAACCCTGAAAATGTGCCCGGGGGTTTTGTCGATTCCTGTTGCTTTTCATGATCCACCTGCGATTATAGAGAGCTTGGTCGCATGAATTACGGGCATTCATAAAATGAAAAACGCTTTACGCTGGTCTCTGGCCGCGACAATACTCTTTTCTCTCTCCGGTTGCGGACTTAAAGGGCCGTTGTATTTCCCACCGCCGGAAAAATCAGCCACGCAAAAAACCAGCAATGTTCCGGGTACGGCGAACGATGGTTCGTCGCAGGAAAAAGGGGTATCACCAGAAAGCCTCACGACGAACTCCAGAGATTGACCAGCAAATTGTCGGGGGTTTCGTGCCATGCTGGCAGAACCCTCTTCTTAAAGGATCATCGCGACTGGATTTGACCAGCGGTAAACGGAGTCAGTTATGCAGTTCTCCAAAATGCACGGCCTGGGTAACGATTTTATGGTCGTTGATGCCGTCACTCAAAATGTCTATTTTTCTCCCGAGTTGATCCGTCGTTTGTCTGACCGTCACCGTGGCGTAGGTTTTGACCAGTTACTGGTGGTGGAACCTCCTTACGATCCCGAATTAGACTTTCATTACCGTATTTTTAACGCGGACGGCAGTGAAGTCGCGCAGTGTGGTAATGGTGCGCGCTGTTTTGCCCGCTTTGTCCGCATTAAAGGTCTGACAAACAAACGTGATATCCGCGTCAGCACGCAGACCGGCCGCATGGTGCTGACTGTCACCGAAGATGAAGAAGTGCAGGTCAACATGGGCGAGCCGGTTTTCGAGCCGCAACAGGTGCCTTTCCGTGCAGCGAAACCGGAAAAGACCTATATTCTGCGTGCAGAAGAGCGCACAGTATTTTGCGGTGTGGTGTCGATGGGAAACCCGCATTGCGTATTACAGGTGGATGATGTGCTGACAGCAGAAGTCGAGGTTCTCGGACCGATGCTGGAAAGTCATGACCGTTTTCCTGAGCGTGTGAACGTCGGTTTCATGCAGATCCTCAGCCCGGAAAGCGTAAAATTGCGCGTGTACGAGCGCGGTGCCGGTGAAACACAGGCATGCGGAAGTGGTGCCTGCGCGGCTGTGGCGGTTGGCATTCAGCAAGGTTTACTCGCAGAAGAAGTTCAGGTGGAACTGCCGGGAGGCAGCCTCGACATTCGCTGGAAAGGGCCGGGTCATCCGCTTTATATGACCGGACCTGCCACTCATGTTTACGACGGATTTATTCATCTATGAACAATCTTGATGACCAGATTGAACCGGTAATAGCTCTCGACGATGACAGCGTGATGCAATATCTGCTGCAAAACCCGGATTTCTTTATTCGCAATGCGCGCAGCGTCGAGCAGATGCACGTACCGCATCCGGTGAAAGGCAGTATTTCGCTGGTTGAATGGCAACTCGGACGTCAGCGTCATCAGATTGCCCAGCTTGAAGAAGAAATTACCTTGCTGATGGAGCAGGCTTCGGTCAACGAAGCGTTGTTCGGGCGGATGATCGAGCTTCAGGCCACGCTTGCGGCGGCCAGCAGTTTGCAGGATATGCTTAACCGCCTGCAACGCTGGGCACGCAGTCTGGGGCTGGCGGGCGCCAATGTGCGCTTGTTCAGTGAAGGCTGGCGCATCGGCGCGCCATCAGATTTCACTCATCTTGCGGTGAGCCGCAGCGCGTTTGAATCCATGCGCATCCAGCGTCTGGGTGAAACGCCGCATTATCTCGGCGGCCTGAACGGTCCGGAATTACTGCTGTTATTGCCGCAGGCGAAAGCCGTGGGTTCCGTCGCACTGTCGCTGATGGGCGAACAGGGTGAGCTGGGCGTGCTGATTTTCAGCAGCCGTGATCCCCAGCATTATCAGCCAGGAATGGGCACGGTGCTACTCAACCAACTGGCAAAAATGTTACCTGGCCTGCTGGAACGCTGGATCGAACGCGTATGAATCACACCGAATCGCCTCTCTATCCCGCAGTCGAGGCGTTTCTGCGTTACCTGCATGTTGAACGCCAGCTCAGCCCGCTTACCACCACCAATTACAGCCGCCAGTTAGAAGCCCTGATCGCCATCTCCGGCGAGATCGGTATTTCCAACTGGCAGCAACTCGATGCGCCAAAAGTCCGCATGTTACTGGCGCGCAGTAAACGCGCCGGTTTGGGGCCATCCAGTCTGGCGCTGCGCATGTCTTCGCTGCGCAGCTTTCTTGACTGGCTGGTGCGTCAGGGCGTATTAAGCGCCAATCCTGCCAAAGGCATTTCCACGCCGCGTTCACCCAAGCATTTGCCAAAAAATCTTGATGTCGATGAAGTGAATAAACTGCTGGACATCGATCTCAATGATCCGCTTTCCGTGCGTGACCGCGCGATGCTGGAAGTGATGTATGGCGGCGGGCTGCGTCTTTCGGAACTGGTGGGTATCGACTGCAAACATATCGATATGGCCTCCGGCGAAGTGCGCGTGTTGGGTAAAGGCAGCAAAGAGCGCAAAGTGCCGATCGGGCGAACGGCTGTCACCTGGCTCGAACACTGGCTGGAACGCCGCGCTGATTTTAATCCGCAGGATGACGCGATGTTTTTGTCGAGCAAAGGCAGCCGTATTTCTGCGCGTAACGTGCAAAAGCGGTTTGCTGAATGGGGCGTGAAACAGGGCGTTAACAGCCATATTCATCCGCATAAACTACGACATTCTTTTGCCACGCACGTGCTGGAATCCAGCGGGGATCTACGCGCGGTACAGGAACTGCTGGGGCACGCGAATCTGTCCACCACCCAAATCTATACCCACCTCGACTTTCAACATTTGGCGACGGTTTACGACGCCGCGCATCCCCGCGCAAAACGAGGAAAATCCTGATGAAGTTCTATCGTCCGCTGAAACGCATTGAAGCGATCACCTTCGATTTAGACGACACGCTGTATGACAATTACGACGTTATCCGCCGTACCGATACCGAAACGCTGAAATTCATGCAGGGTTTCCATCCGGCGCTGACGGATATGGCACCGGATACTGTCCGCCTGATGCGTGCAGAATTACTGGCGCAGGACGCGGAGATTTATCACGACGTCACCGAATGGCGCCGTCAGGCGGTTTTGCTGGCGATGACCCGCGCGGGTCTGAGTCGCAGTGAGGCTGAACAGGGCACCAAAGCCACAATGGAAACCTTCGCGAAGTGGCGCAGCAGGATTTATGTTCCGCAGGAAAATCACGACGCGCTGGCGGCGCTGGCCGAACGCTGGCCGCTGGTTGCTATCACTAACGGCAATGCCGATCCGCACGCCTGTGGTCTGGCGCAATATTTCCAGTTTACGTTGCGGGCGGGCGATCATGGCCGTGCCAAACCTTACGCCGACATGTATAAAAAAACGTCGATGAAGCTGGATATCCCGCTGGAAAACATTCTGCATGTGGGCGATGACCTGACGACAGACGTCGCGGGCGCGGTGCGTTGCGGGATGCAATCATGCTGGATTAATTTGCGCGAAGGCGACCTGATGCACATTAACGATGCCCGTCTGTTACCGCATATTGAGATTTCGCAGTTGGCATCGCTGACAGCATTGCTATAATCCCTTCTTAAATTACTCTGTATAAATTCACAGTGGAAATGCATTCGCGGCGATAATTTTCGCGTGAGTGCTTTTCTCATCTGACAAACGGTGCCTATGGACGTTTCTGACCTGCTCGACAGCCTGAATGAAAAACAACGTGAAGCCGTGGCCGCGCCGCGCAGCAATCTGTTGGTGCTGGCCGGAGCAGGCAGTGGCAAAACCCGCGTGCTGGTTCACCGCATAGCGTGGTTGCTGGCGGTAGAAAAGTGCTCGCCGTATTCTATTATGGCCGTCACATTTACCAATAAAGCGGCGGCAGAAATGCGCCACCGTATCGACCAGCTGATCGGCACCAGTCAGGGCGGCATGTGGATTGGTACCTTCCACGGCCTCGCGCACCGTTTGCTGCGTGCACACCATTTAGACGCCAATTTGCCACAGGATTTCCAGATCCTCGACAGTGATGACCAGATACGTCTGATCAAACGCCTGATCAAAGCCCTGAACATCGACGATAAACAATGGCCCCCGCGTCAGGCGATGTGGTACATCAACGGCAAAAAAGACGAAGGTCTGCGCCCGCAGCATGTCGAAACCTACAACAATCCCGTTGAAGCGACCTGGTTACGCATTTATCAGGCCTATCAGGAAGCTTGTGACCGTGCCGGGCTGGTGGATTTTGCCGAGCTGTTGCTGCGCGCCCACGAACTCTGGCTGAACAAGCCGCATATTTTGCAGCATTACCGCGAACGTTTTACCAACCTGATGGTGGACGAATTCCAGGACACCAACAGCATTCAGTACGCGTGGATCCGCCTGCTGGCAGGTGACAACAATAATGTGATGATCGTGGGTGATGATGACCAGTCGATTTACGGCTGGCGCGGTGCGCAGGTTGAAAACATCCAGCGCTTCCTGAAAGATTTCCCGAATGCACAAACCATCCGTCTGGAGCAGAACTACCGTTCAACCAGCACCATCCTGAAAGCTGCCAACTCACTGATTGAAAACAACAATGGCCGTATGGGTAAAAACCTGTGGACCGAGGACGGCGAAGGCGAACCGATTTCACTCTATTGCGCGTTCAACGAACTGGATGAATCGCGCTTTGTGGTTAACCGCATCAAAACCTGGCAGGACAACGGCGGTGCGCTGAAAGATTGCGCCATTCTTTACCGCAGCAACGCCCAGTCGCGTGTGCTGGAAGAAGCCTTATTGCAGATGGCGATGCCATACCGTATTTATGGCGGTCAGCGGTTCTTCGACCGTCAGGAAATCAAAGATGCGCTGGCGTATCTGCGATTGATGTCGAACCGCAATGACGATGCCGCTTTTGAGCGCGTGGTGAACACACCGACGCGCGGCATCGGCGACCGCACGCTGGATGTGGTGCGCCAGACAGCACGTGATCGTCAGATGACCATGTGGCAGGCCACCTGCGCGCTGTTGCAGGAAAAAGTGCTGGCAGGTCGTGCGGCATCTTCACTGCAACGCTTCACCGAACTGGTTGACGCACTGGCGCATGAAACCTCAGATATGCCGCTGCACGTGCAGACTGACCGGGTGATTAAAGATTCCGGCCTGTTCATCATGTATGAGCAGGAAAAAGGCGAAAAAGGGCAGGCGCGAATCGAAAACTTAGAGGAACTGGTGACAGCAACACGCCAGTTCAGCTATCAGGATGAAGACGAAGATCTGATGCCGCTGCAGGCGTTTCTGTCCCATGCCGCGCTGGAAGCGGGCGAAGGGCAGGCGGATGCCAATCAGGATGCGACGCAGTTAATGACACTACACTCGGCGAAAGGGCTGGAGTTCCCGCAGGTGTTTATCGTCGGCATGGAAGAGGGCATGTTCCCGAGCCAGATGTCGCTGGAAGAAGGCGGACGTCTGGAAGAAGAACGCCGTCTGGCGTATGTCGGCGTCACCCGCGCTATGCAAAAATTGACCCTGACCTACGCGGAAACCCGCCGTTTATACGGCAAAGAAGTGTCTCATCGCCCGTCACGTTTTGTCGGCGAACTGCCGGAAGATTGTGTCGAAGAAGTCAGGATGCGCGCCAGTGTGTCACGCCCGATGAGCAACCGCAGCGTCGGCACGCCAACCAGCGTCAGCGACACCGGCTTCAAACTCGGCCAGCGCGTTGTGCATCCTAAATTCGGCGAAGGTACTATCGTCAATATGGAAGGCAGCGGCGAACACAGCCGGTTACAAGTGGCGTTCCCGGGCGAAGGGATTAAGTGGCTGGTTGCCGCCTACGCCCGCCTCGAAGCCGTCTGATTTTTAACTCCCTCCCCTGCGAAGGGGAGGGTTGGGGTGGGGTATTAAGGTCAAAAACCAACGTTTAAGCGCGCTTAATCTCCTGTTTTGTCTGTAAAACCCCCTCCCATCCTCCCCCTTCGCAGGGGGAGGAGCCGAAAGGTCAGAGGCTAAATGTTTCACCCACTTCGGCTTTCGCATACCATTCCAGCGTTTCTTTGACACCTTCTTCGCCTTCCGGCGGGGTGCCTGGCAGATAATCCTGTTCCTGAACTGGCTGATACGCACCGTGTTTCACTTCAAAAATCACGCCGCCTTCGTCGAGAGATAGCACGCTGTGCCAGGTATTGGCCGGGATTTCCAGCAGACGGGTTTCTGCGCCGAGCCACAGGCGGTCGGTGACTTCGCCGCTGTTATCGTAAATCAGTACCAGAAAGCGACCACGCAGGGCGGTCAGCATTTCCCAGGTGTGTGGATGGCGGTGAATGCGCACATAAGTGCCGGGTTCCATGGCGATGGCCAGACGCTGAACGTCATCTTCAGGCGCCGGATGCATATTCAGATTTTGACGCAGTCGCGGTGAATGCGCCGCCTTGGTGATCAGGTCGCATAACGTATCTTGGTTTATCTGCTTAATCATTTTGGGTATCTGAAAAGTGAGGGGAGATCAGGGCATTGAGTGTAGCCAAAAAAGCACCCTCCGATAAGCCGGTAAGGTTATCAGGCCAGCCTGAAATTTATGCATAAATGTTGCCAGAATAGATTTGTTCGCGGTTGACAGTCTTTTTATTCCCGGCGTAACATGCGCGCACTATTATCAATGAGGAACTTCGCCTTGGACACACCCAGTAGATACTGGCTCAATAACCTGTTCATTAGGTACCACTTCTAAGGCCCTCCTCTTTGCTGATGGCCTTAGTGGTTGTCAGCGACCCCCGTTCTGTCGCTGTGAGTCAGATCTGAATTTGGTCTGAATTACGCCGGTGACAATTCTCACCCCGTGATTTTCTGTGCTTCAACGCGTTGTCCACTTTCTGTCATTTTTGGGAGAACGGGCACATGCTGAGTGCTTTTAAATTAGAAAACAGCCGCTTATCCCGTTTAGAGCTGGACGAGTCAGACGATCTCAAAACCTCATTGTGGGTGGATTTGGTCGAACCTGACGAGCTGGAGCGTGAGCGCGTTCAAAGTGAATTAGGGCAAAGCCTGGCGACACGTCCTGAACTGGACGACATCGAAGCTTCTGCACGTTTCTTTGAAGATGAAGACGGCCTGCACATTCACTCCTTCTTTTACTATGAAGATGCCGAAGATCATGCCGGCAACAGCACCGTGGCATTTACCGTGCGCGAAGGTCGTCTGTATACCCTGCGTGAGCGCGAATTACCGGCATTTCGTCTCTACCGTATGCGTGCCCGCAACCAGACGCTGGTTGACGGCAACGCCTATGAACTGCTGCTGGATTTGTTCGAAACTAAAATAGAGCAACTGGCGGATGAAATTGAAAATATCTACAGTGATCTGGAAAAACTCAGCCGCGTGATCATGGAAGGGCATCAGGGCGACGAATACGATGCTGCACTTTCCACGCTGGCAGAACTGGAAGATATCGGCTGGAAAGTGCGTTTATGTCTGATGGATACCCAGCGCGCGCTGAATTTCCTGGTGCGTAAGGCTCGTTTACCCGCAGGTCAGCTTGAGCAGGCACGTGAAGTATTACGCGATATCGAATCCCTGTTGCCGCACAACGAATCCCTGTTCCAGAAAGTTAACTTCCTGATGCAGGCGGCGATGGGTTTTATCAACATCGAACAGAACCGCATTATTAAGATTTTCTCGGTGGTTTCGGTGGTGTTCCTGCCGCCAACGCTGGTGGCTTCCAGTTACGGGATGAACTTTGAATTCATGCCGGAACTGAAATGGTCATTCGGTTATCCGGGCGCGATTGCGCTGATGATCCTCGCCGGGCTGGCGCCTTACCTGTACTTCAAACGTAAAAACTGGTTATAACCGACCATGCTGATGGAAAGGATGGTTCCGGCGGGGCAGTGGTTTATCCTCGTCGTTTCCTCACTGATTCTGGGCATTATTTTTCAGACCTTCCACGTTCCCGCTGCGCTCCTGCTCGGGCCGATGATTGTCGGCGTCGTCATGGGTTTATTGGGTGCCAGCGTGCGTATTCATCCGCTGTTCTTCAAAATATCGCAGGGCATTTTGGGCTGTATGATCGCGCAAAGTCTGTCGCCCTCGATTCTGCCACCGTTACTCAATGACTGGCCGCTGGTGCTGATGGTGCTGGTGGCGACGCTGCTTGCCAGCGGACTTTCCGGCTGGTTGCTGGTACGTTTTAGCCAGTTACCCGGCCCGACCGGCGCGTGGGGTTCATCACCCGGCGGTGCCAGCGCCATGGTCGCGATGGCCGGTGATTTCGGTGCGGATGTCCGTCTGGTGGCGTTTATGCAGTATCTGCGCGTGTTGTTTGTTGCCACGGCTGCCGCATTTGTTGCGCGTATGGCTATGGGCGACAGCGCATCGCTGGCGGCGGCAGTGGTCTGGTTCCCGCCGCTCACCTGGCGTTTCTTTGCCACGCTATTTCTGGCAGTAGCCGGTGTCTGGCTGGGGCCGCGCCTGCGTATCCCTTCCGGCGCGCTGCTGCTTCCGGCCATTGTCGGCGCGGTTTTGCATTCCACCGGAACGGTGACCTTAGAAGTGCCGGAATGGCTGCTGGCGATGGCGTACACGCTGATTGGCTGGAGTGTCGGGCTGCGCTTTACGCGTCCGATTTTCAAACTGGCCTTACGCACGCTGCCTCAGATGATTGCCTCGATTATCGGACTGATGCTGATTTGCGGGGGCATGGCATGGGTGCTGACCAAACTTTTGCACGTCGATATGCTGACGGCTTATCTGGCGACCAGCCCGGGCGGGCTGGACACCGTGGCGATTATTGCGGCGGGCAGCCACGCCGATTTAGGTTTTGTGATGGCGATGCAGACGCTGCGTCTGATCACCATCCTGGCAACCGGCCCCGCGATGGCGCGCTTTATCTCACGCAGTGCTGTGTCCGCTTCTTCCTCGTCGTAAACGCCCCTGCGTGTAGAGCGCATCGCCGATAAAGCACAGCAGTCCCACCCAGATAAAGCCGAAGGTGATAAGTTGTGAGGTGTTGACGGTTTCACCGTAAAACACCACGGCCAGCAGGAACATCAGCGTTGGCCCGAGATACTGGAAAAAGCCCAGCGTGGAGAGCTTCAGCCGGGCAGCGGCGGCGGTAAAGAACAGTAGCGGAATGGTGGTGATAATCCCGGCCGCCATCAGCAATAAATCCAGAGACCACGGATTCGCTGCCAGATTGCTGGTCTGGCTGTGGGCAATAAAGAACAGATAAATCCCGGCCACCGGCAGCAACCAGAGGGTTTCAATCAGCATCCCGGTTTGCGAATCTACGCCTATTTTTTTACGCAGCAGGCCATAGAAGGCGAATGTCAGGGACAGCCCGATGGTGATGACCGGCACGGAACCAAATACCCACACCTGCACCAGCACCCCGGCGAAAGCCAGCGCCACGGCGAACCATTGCAAACTTCGGAATCGTTCACGCAAAAACAGCATGCCAAGCACCACATTCACCAGCGGATTGATAAAGTAGCCGAGGCTGGCTTCCAGAATGTGATTATGATTAATTGCCCAAATAAAAATCAGCCAGTTCCCACCGACAAGCAGGGCGGTAATCAGTAACATGCCGATTTTCTTCGGTTGTGCCAATAC
Organism: Rahnella aceris; assembly: GCF_011684115.1. Taxonomy (NCBI): domain Bacteria; kingdom Pseudomonadati; phylum Pseudomonadota; class Gammaproteobacteria; order Enterobacterales; family Yersiniaceae; genus Rahnella; species Rahnella aceris. The sequence goes on from NZ_JAADJV010000007.1 coordinate 57,109, forward strand.
CCGGCGGACATCGCCCCAGCTGCGGCTGACGGAGAGCAGCACTAACATAAAGAAGAAAGACCAGATCACCCGGTGAGTCAGAATTTCATCCGCCGGAACCTGTTTGATGAGCTTGAAATACGCCGGCGCGATCCCCCAGATCAGATAGGCGATAAAGGCAAAAATAACACCTTGCCGGGTACGGTGTGCGTCCATGTGGGTACCTGAAAAAAGAGTAAGGAAAGAAGCGAGTTTACCTGATCTCAGCCCACCATATAGGTCGCCGTAGTGGTCGCGATGTGAATGCCCGTGTCGCTGTGTAAATCCACGCGCGCCACGGAGACTTTGTTCCCGGCACGGATCAGGCTGGCGGAGGCAATAAAATACTCGCCACGGCCCGGACGCAGGTAATCAACGCGTAAATCGATGGTGCCCATCTTGGATAAACGCTGACGCATTTCGGCTTCCAGTAACGGGTGATCAGGTTTGTCGCGGCGGATCAGTGAACTGGTCACACAGACCAGACCGGCGGCGACATCCAGCACCGCAGCAATTACGCCGCCGTGCAGGATTTTTTGTGCGGCATTGCCCACCAGTTTTGTCTGGTTGGTAAATTTTAACTCTGCGTAGTCGCAGTCGAGACGTTTCAGCTCGAGGCCCAGTTCGCGGTTAAACGGCATATCGTAAACGAAAATATTGCCGATCAGTTGCAGGGCAGCCTCGTGGCTGAGAGATGAAGCAGACATGAATAAATTCCTGACGAAAACGGGTGGACAGTATGTTCGCCGAAAAAGTTAACGAAGTGTTGATTTTAGGTGCGGGCAGGAAGGATTTCTACACAGCGAAGGATAAATGTATTCAGTACTCATCTAGAAATGTATTTGTGTGTAAAATGCCCTGCTTTGAGATTTCCGGATTTTAGTCAGCGCGTGGTTGGCCGGGCAGACGGCATATTTTCAAAAATAATCAGTCGATAACTTTAGGGTGAGGGTAAGGAATAATGCGTAAAAATTGGGCTGTCGGAGCCGCCATGCTGGCGATGCCAATGCTGGGACACGCCGCAGAGGCCACTGTGCAGGAAGTGCATGATAAACCTGCGGTACGCGGAAGTATTATTGCGAATATGTTGCAGGAGCACGACAACCCGTTCACATTATATCCTTACGAACAAAACTACCTGATTTACACTGATACCAGCAATATCAACAAGAAAGCCATTCAGTCTTACGACTGGGCAGATAAAGCACGTCATGATGAAGTCGAGTTCCAGCTCAGCCTGGCGTTCCCGTTGTGGCGTGGAATTGCGGGTGATAATTCGGTGCTCGGCGCGTCTTACACGCAAAAATCATTCTGGCAGCTTTCCAACAGCGGCGAGTCTTCACCTTTTCGTGAGACCAACTACGAGCCACAGCTTTTCCTCGCCTGGGCAACGGATTACGATTTCCTCGGCTGGACATTGCGCGAAGCAGAATATGGTGTCAGCCATCAGTCTAACGGCCGCTCAGATCCGACGTCCCGCAGCTGGAACCGCGTGTATGCCCGTTTCATGGCGCAAAACGGTAACTGGCAGGTGGATTTAAAACCGTGGTACCGCATCCCTGAAAGCGATGAAAACGACGATAACCCGGACATCAACAAATACATGGGTTATTACCGCCTGAAAGTCGGTTATGCGTGGGGTGACAGCGTGTTCAGCGTGGAAAGCCGTTACAACTGGAATACCGGTTACGGCGGTGCGACGACTGGCTGGAGCTACCCGATTTCCAAACAGGTTCGCTTCTATACTCAGGTATTTAGCGGCTACGGCGAGTCATTGATCGACTACAACCATAAGCAGACCCGTATCGGTGTGGGTATTATGCTTAACGACATCATGTAATTGCGCCATACTTCTGGTTGCAGTTGCGTTGGCCGCACCCGGAATTATTTAGGTTATATTATGTCGGTGCAGTACAGCCCCGGCGGCTTTAGGGCTTAGCCGGGTGGTTTGAACAGTTGGGGAATTGAGTGTCTACGGCGGCAGTGATAAACAAAGAAGAGCTGGCTCATCAGGTATTACGCGATACCTTCGGCTATCAGCAATTCAGACCAGGCCAGCAAACTATCATCAATACCGCCCTTTCTGGCCGGGATTGTCTGGTAGTGATGCCAACAGGCGGCGGTAAATCGCTGTGCTATCAAATTCCCGCTCTGGTGATGGACGGCCTGACGCTGGTTGTTTCGCCGCTCATCTCGCTGATGAAAGATCAGGTCGACCAGCTGATGGCCGCAGGCGTTGAAGCCGGCTGCCTGAACTCAACGCAAACCCGTGAGCAACAGCTTGACGTCATGGCCGGTTGCCGCGCGGGACGTATCAAAATGCTGTATATCGCACCGGAACGCCTGATGATGGGTGATTTCCTCGAGCAGCTGCAACAGTGGAATCCGGCGATGCTTGCCGTCGATGAAGCTCACTGTATTTCCCAATGGGGCCACGATTTCCGCCCGGAATATCGCGCGCTCGGCCAGTTGAAACTGCGTTATCCGCAACTGCCGGTGATTGCCCTGACCGCAACCGCCGATGAGGCCACGCGTAACGATATCGTCCGTCTGCTGGAGCTGAACGATCCGCTGATTCAGGTCAGCAGTTTCGATCGCCCGAATATCCGTTACACGCTGGTGGAAAAATTTAAGCCGCTCGATCAGTTGATTCGTTTTGTGCAGGATCAGCGTGGTAAAAGCGGCATTATTTACTGTAACAGCCGTGCCAAAGTGGAAGACACAGCCGCCCGTCTGCAAAGCCGCGGGCTGAGCGTCGGCGCGTATCACGCCGGGCTGGATAACGATACCCGCGCCCGCGTGCAGGAAGGTTTCCAGCGCGACGACCTGCAAATTGTGGTCGCCACTGTCGCCTTCGGGATGGGCATCAACAAACCTAACGTGCGTTTTGTGGTGCACTTTGATATTCCACGCACCATCGAGTCTTATTATCAGGAAACGGGCCGGGCAGGGCGTGACGGCCTGCCTGCCGAAGCGGTGCTGCTTTACGATCCGGCTGATATGGCCTGGCTGCGCCGCTGTCTGGAAGAGAAACCGGCTGGCGCGCAACAGGATGTTGAACGCCATAAGCTGAATGCCATGAATGCGTTTGCGGAAGCGCAAACCTGCCGCCGTCTGGTGCTGCTCAATTACTTCGGTGAAGGCAAACAGAACGCCTGCGGTAACTGCGATGTGTGTCTTGACCCGCCAAAACGCTATGACGGTTTGCTGGATGCGCAGAAAGCGCTGTCGGTCGTTGCACGCGTCGGACAACGTTTTGGCTTAGGGTACGTGGTCGAAGTGCTGCGTGGTTCGAACAACCAGCGTATCCGCGAATACGGCCACGACAAGCTGACTGTGTACGGCATCGGCAAAGAACATAGCAACGAACACTGGACCAGCGTGGTTCGCCAACTGATCCATCTCGGGCTGATTACGCAAAATATTGCCATGCACTCGGCGTTACAACTGACGGAATCGGCGCGTCCGGTTTTACGGGGCGAAATCCCGTTGCAGTTGGCCGTGCCGCGTATTCAGACGCTCAAAATTAAAAGCAGTGCCAGCCAGAAAACTTACGGCGGGAATTACGATCGTAAATTGTTTGCTAAATTGCGTAAACTGCGTAAGTCACTGGCGGATGACAATAATGTGCCGCCGTACGTGGTATTTAACGACACGACGCTGCTGGAAATGGCTGAACATCTGCCCGTCAGCGCGAGCGATTTGCTGGACATCACCGGTGTCGGTCAGCGTAAGCTGGAGAAATTCGGCAGGCCATTTATGGCGATGATCCGCGATCACATCGATAACGGCGACGAATAAGAATTCTGTTTCCTACACATAACACAGAGAGTTAATCATGCTGATGCTATTCCTGACGGTTGCGATGGTTCATCTGATCGCGCTGATGAGTCCGGGGCCGGACTTCTTCTTTGTTTCACAAACCGCCGCCAGCCGGTCGCGTAAAGAAGCCATGATGGGCGTGATTGGTATTACGCTCGGCGTACTGGTGTGGGCAGCGGTTGCGCTGATGGGATTACATTTAATTCTGCAAAAAATGGCCTGGCTGCATCAGATCATCACCGTCGGCGGCGGCCTGTATCTGTGCTGGATGGGCTGGCAGTTGATGAAATCAGCACGTGCTAAAAAACAAAACGGCGACGACACACCGGTAACGCTGCCTGCCCGTGGCCGAACGTTTATGCGCGGGCTGCTGACCAATCTTTCGAATCCTAAAGCTGTCATTTACTTCGGCAGCGTGTTCTCTATGTTCGTTGGCGACAGTGTCAGTGGTGGCGAGCGTCTGGGTATATTTCTGCTGATTGTGGTGGAAACCCTGGCCTGGTTCTCGTTAGTGGCGCTGGTTTTTGCCCTGCCGAAAATGCGTCGCGGATATCAGCGTTTAGCAAAATGGATTGATGGCGTGGCAGGCGTGGTGTTTGCAGGCTTTGGTGTTGCGCTTATCGTGAATCGTTAATCAACGCATTTTGCGCATAAAAAAGGGTTCGGTTGATGCCGAACCCTTTTTGCATTTTGCGGCGTTAAACCTTTCTGGCACTTGCCAGTAACACACCTACCAGCATAAACAGTGAGCCGAAAATGCGGTTCAGCAACTGCATTTGTTTCGGGGCTTTCACCCAGCCGGCGATACGGGTAGCCAGCGTGGCATAACCGATCATCACAATAATATCGACAATGACGGTGGTCACGCCGAGTACCACGTATTGTGCAGCCTGAGGCTGGTGCGCAATGATAAACTGTGGAAATAGTGCAGCCAGAAACACTATGCTTTTTGGATTGGTCAGGTTCACCAGAATGGCGCGTTTGAACAAACGGCGTCGCGGCATACTGCTGGCGAGGGCATTCAGGTCAATCGCCCCGGCAGAGCGCCACTGGCAAATACCCAGCCAGATTAAGTACGCCGCACCCAGCCATTTGAGAATTTCAAAGGCCAGCAGCGATGATGAGATCAGTGCGCCCAGCCCGATACCGACCAGTACGATGTGGATGGATAACCCGAGTTGTAACCCCGCGATTGACGCCACCGCCCCGCGATAGCCGTGGCTGATGCCCGTACTCATCGTGTTAATGGCACCGGAGCCGGGGGATAAACTTAAAATAGAAGTGGTGAGCAGGTAGGTTAACCACCAGTCAAGTGTCATTGCGAGACTCCCTGAATACGTTTTATGTTGTTTTATGGCACAATACGCCATTGTTTATAATTGCGCTATAACTCACAAATAACACTTTTCCTCCTCCCTGCCTGACGACTTTGGATCATTGAATGCCTGTGAATTTTGGGAAGTGGTTAACACGAGAGAAGGAGTTTTCCGCCTTCGCGACCGGACCTTTGCTGGATTTCTGGCGTACGCGCGAAGAAGGCGAGTTTAGCGGCGTTGACGATGTCCAGATCCGCTATGTCCGGTTCTGTTCCCCCGCGCATGATAAAGTCATCGTGGTGTCACCGGGTCGTATAGAAAGCTACGTAAAATATCCTGAAGTAGCCTACGATTTATTCCATTGCGGCTACGATGTCATGATTGTCGATCACCGTGGTCAGGGGCGTTCCGGGCGTATGCTCGACGATCCGCATTGTGGCCACGTTAAGCATTTTGACGATTATGTTGAGGATTTCGAAAGCTTTTATCAGCTGGAGATTGCCCCACGTCAGTACGCGAAAAAGTTCGCGCTGGCACACTCCATGGGCGGTGCGATCCTGGCGCTGTTTCTGGCGAAAAATCCGGACAAGTTTGATGCAGCGGCGTTACTCGCGCCGATGACCGGCATTTATTTGCCGATGCCGGGCTGGATTTCCCGCCGGATCCTCAACTGGGCGGAGAATCGTCCGCTACGCCGTGACGGCTATGCGCTGGGCACCGGTCACTGGCGGCCATTACCGTTTGTGGTCAACCGCCTGACACACAGCCGTGAGCGTTATCGCCGTAACCTGCGTTTTTATGCCGATTACCCTGAGCTGCAGGTCGGTGGGCCAACCTATCATTGGGTACGTGAAGGGATTGAGGCGGGGATGCATATCCTGAAAGAAGCCGAAAAAATCACCACCCCTGTTCTGTTATTGCAGGCGAGCGAAGACCGTGTGGTGGATAACCGGTCCCATCTTGCTTTTTGTCAGGCCATGGCCGTTGCGGGACACCCTTGTGAAGGGGAAAAACCGCTGGTCATTGAAGGCGCGCGCCATGAGATCCTGTTTGAACGGGACGACCTGAGGGCACAGGCGCTGGACGCTATCATGCGCTTTTTTGCGCGACAGCATTAATCCGCGGTTCGCCGCGCACAACTCCATCAGAGGTTAGAACCTAACGCTATGTACCATGTTGTTGCTTCCGATTTAGATGGCACGCTGCTATCACCTGATCATACCCTGAGCCCGTTCGCCAAAGAGACGCTGAAATTGCTGACCCAGCGCGACGTGCATTTCGTGTTCGCCACCGGGCGTCACCATATCGATGTAGCGCAGATGCGCGACAATCTGGAAATCAGTGCGTACATGATCACCTCCAACGGTGCGCGCGTGCATAACACCGACGGTGACCTGATTTTCTCGCACAATCTGGATGAAGACATCGCCAGAGACCTGTTCGGCATCATGCATAACAATCCGGATATTCTGACCAACGTTTATCGCAACGATGACTGGTACATGAACCGTGACCGCGCCGATCAGGATGATTTTTTCCGCGAATCCGTTTTCAAATACAAACTGTATGAACCGGGTCTGCTGGAAACTGACGGTATCTGCAAAGTGTATTTCACCTGTGAAGATCATGAAAAACTGTTGCCACTGGAAGAAGCGATCAATGCGCGCTGGGGCGACCGTGTGAATGTCAGCTTCTCACTGCCGGTATGTCTGGAAGTGATGGCAGGCGGCGTATCGAAAGGGCATGCGCTGGAATATGTCTCCAAGCTGATGGGCTATTCCCTGAAGGATTGCATCGCCTTTGGTGATGGTCTCAATGACCTGGAAATGCTGAGCATGGCCGGTAAAGGTTGTCTGATGAGCGGTTCGTTGCCACGTCTGAAAGCCGCCATGCCGGATGCAGAAATCATCGGATCCAACGCCGACGACGCGGTACCGCATTACCTGCGTAAGATGTATTTGTCTGAAGAAAGCTAATCGGTTTTGAAGCAAAGTCGTAGAACCAAAGCAGGGCGGTTGTCCTGCTTTGGGATCTGTATCTGCCGCTTTATTGCCGATGTCGCTGAAGCCTAACGTGCCGGTGTTGAGGCTGTTTTTATCCGCCGAACTTGTGCTGGCAAGCACCGCGCCGCCGATATCCGCCATCACGCTGTTGCCGCTGACCTGCGCACCAGCAATCGTTGTGTCGTCGCCGCTGTTAATGCTGATGCGGTTGCCCGCGTCGATGGTGGTTTCGTTATGCTGCGTGCCGTTGCCCGACTCGCTGCCCCTGGAGGCGTTGCCGCTGGCGGAGATGTTGATACCGGCACCGCTCTCGCCCATGCCGATGCCAATCCCTATTGCGCCGCCGCTGCTGCTGTTTTCTCCTTCCAGCCATTGCGTGTTCTGCGAGGAAATCAGGTTGATGTCGTCTGCCGCGTTCAGCGCCACGTCCAGCCCGGCTTTAATCTGGCTGCCGATGGTCGTGATATCGCCGCCCGTCGCGGTTATTGACAGGTTATCACCCGCCGTCAGCGTGCTGCCCGTGGCGGTGTTCTGTCCGCTGTGGCTCTCGGATTTGGACGACTGCGTGCCAACCGAGGCGCTGATACCAAAGGCGGTGGAAGCATCGCCGATATGCGCCTGACTTAGCAGGGATTTGAGCTTAGCTGTGACGATACAAATTAAAACGATATATTAACCAGATTCCAACACCTGCAATTCCGCCCACGAAAAAGCCAACTCTTACACTCAGACGAATTATGGCTAAGAAGGGGACGTAAAATATTCCAGTTTGAAAAAATGAAACAATACAAACTAAAATATTCAATATAACAAATCCGATGATTATCGTTAAAATCATTAATATAATCACATAGATAAAGCGAAGCATCTCATTTATCATTTCATTGCCTCAATCTTCTTGATCAATTCTGCTGCTTTAGGGCCACCTTGAACACCAAATTCAGTTGTACCTGATGCAAATATATTACCCGTTATGCCTGGTACTGGAGACCATGGTAATGGTTTACTAATCCCCATGCCCATATCAACCCATCCGTAGTTTTTCCATACGGGATTAAATACTTTGTCTAAGGCTGGCGAAACAATTTTATTACCGATCCCATAGCCAAGCGCCGAACCCGCAGCCCCCCAACCAGCCCCTGCTAACGGATCATCCCCCTTCAGATAATTCGATGTCGCACCGCCTGCCGCATTCCAGCCTACAGTTCCCCATGCACCTGTGTTTGCAGTAAATGCCCCGACATAGGTGGCTATCAGTACATCGGTCGGATTCACTTCACCATTGATCAGATACTGGATACCGGCATTAGCACTGCCGCCAATAGCACCTGTCATCTGCATTCCTCCAGGCAGATAAATCAGCCCTGTGGTCGCCATTGCGCCTGCCACTGCATTTGCCTCATTCTGCGCCTTCTGGCAACTTGCCGAACCCGGTGCATCAGCACAACTTGCCATATCAATACCGTGCTGACGGATAAATGCTTCCTGGCCTGCCTCCGTACCACCGCCTAACAGGTTGTTGTTCACTGTGGTGTTCCCCGCTATCGCGCCTGTCATACCGTCTGCCGTGCTGTCTCCGGTTAAACCACCCGCCAGACCCGCTGCCAGCGTCGATAAGGCCAGCACTTTTTGTTTTTCCTGCTCCGTCAGTTCGCTGATGGGTTTGCCGTAAGTGTCCAGCGCTATCATACCCGCCAGTTCACCTGCGGCGGCTCCCGCCGCTCCTGCCGCTGCATCTCTGCCCTGCGCCGCTGCAATGGCGGCATTCACCGCGCCATCGAGCTGGGTATGCCCGCCGACCGTGATATCAAAGCCGCCGTCACCGGCAAAAATACCGGACTGTTCAGTGACCGAGTTGTAGTCGCTGTTCATGGCGGTGATCCGGCTTGCTGAGTGAGCGGGAAAATATCCCGGCGCAGGCAACCGGGATATGTGTTTGTGAAAGTCATTCATTAGGATCGGTTGGGGGTTTTTTATGGGTGTTGTATTCTTCGATTTTATTGAATATGAATGCAGCTAAAGTGACTGCAAAACCAGCTACAACAGCCATCTTCAATCCAATAATGACTTGATGCCAATCATAAGAAAATTCACCAATAACCCATAAAGATATAAGAGCAATGATAGTTCTATATCCAATGCCAAGTACCGAAAAAAACACCATGGAATATATAAACAACATTAAATAATTAACTTTATTTATTAAGGACATTATTTACCCTCAATCTTTTTTATTAACGTTTTAGTAGCATCATTCCCATACTCAAAAATATATGAACCACTAATATCATAAGCAAAACCAGGTAACTCATTTCCAAATTTACCGACTAAAACTGGCGCATACTTCCCAAATCCCCCACCGAACACAGAGCCTGCAATGGCTCCGCCCTGACCAGACAAACTCGGTCCATCCGTCATAAATGCGCCGCCCATATTAATCAGCGTATTTCCGCCGATTTTATAACCCGGAGCCAGATAACCTGCTCCTGCCGCAACCGCTGCACTGTAATAACTGAACTCACCATCAGGTGCCATATTTATATACTGGAATGCAGAATTAGCCCCTCCGCCAATCACCGCACCGGCAATGCCTTTTCCTATGGCTATTGTCGGACCAAGATAAAACGCACCGGCCATAAATACGCCATCCTGATAACCTTCGACTATCGCTTTGGTGATATTCGCCCCTTCCGGCAAATCCCCTTTCGCTATTTTATCCAGCCCGGCCTGTGTCTGCTCGGGCGAGAGATTATTATCTACCGCAAACTGATTCCATGAGCCTGCTGTATCAATATAATCCATCATCCCTGAGGGAAGATTAAAGTGATTGTATTCCGTTGCATTCTTCCCACCCTGCGCCCCAGCAATAATACCCGCCGTATCATCACCTGCAATTCCACCCGCCAGACCCGCAGCTAACGTACTCAGCGCCACGATTTTCTGCTTTTCGTTCTCCGTCAGATCTTCGCGTTTCACGCCCGGATAAAGCACCTGTGCGATTAGCTCACCGGTGGCCGCGCCTGCTGCACCCGCTGCGGCGTCACGCCCCTGAAGCTCTGCGATGACACCGCCGACAATCGCATGGGCGATGGCATTAGCGGCAACGTTATCTTCGCCGACCTGTTTCTTGATTTGCTCCGCCAGATACGGTGCCGCACCGCCTGCCAGTGCCGCAGTCATATCGCCGCCCGCCAGCCCCTGAAGCGCCATAGTGGCTGCGCTGATACCTTGCTGGATATCACTTCCGGTACCGTACTGTTTCTGGGTATCTTTGTACTCTTTTGTCTCCAGCAGGTCTTTGCCACTCAGTTCCGGATGCGCGGCTTTCGCTTTTTCCAGCCCTTTAATCTCGCCCGCCGTCCGTGCAATATCTGCCGCCTGACTGCCTGCGTCCCCCAGCGCCTGCGCGATTTCCAGCCGCTTCTGCTCTTTCTCTTTATCAAAGATAGGGCTGATGCTGCGGTTGGCATGTTCCACTTCACGGCTTAAATCAGCCACGCCCTGCTGCTGGTTTTCGGTATCGCGGATGTTGATGGTACCTGCTGAAATCGCCGCTTTGGTGGTGCCGGATGCCTCACCTTCACCGCCTGCACCCACCAGTACGCCGTTCGCCATATTGCCGATAAAGTTCTCGGCAACAGTCCCGCCGGTGCTGATGCCTGCGCCCTGATGTTCGGTGCTGTATTCCGCTTTATTACCGATGTCGCTGAAGCCTAACGTACCGGTGTCGAGGCTGTTTTTATCCGCCGAACCTGTGCTGGCAATCACCGCGCCATCGAGCTGCGTATGCCCGCCCACCGTGATATCAAAGCCGCCGTCACCGGCAAAAATACCGGACTGTTCAGTGACCGAGTTGTAGTCGCTGTCCATTTTGTCATTAGCGGCACTGATGCCGCCCGAACCGGTCATGGTGCCGAAGGAGAAGCTGGCACCACCGCTGATGCTCTTCTGGCTGCTGTCGTAATAATCGCTGTCCTGCAGGCTGCTGATGGTCAGGTCGCCGCCGATATCCGCTACCACGCTGTTGCCGCTCACCTGTGCACCGGCCATCGTGGTGTCGTCGCCGCTGTTAATGCTGATGCGGTTGCCTGCGTCGATGGTGGTTTCGTTATGCTGCGTGCCGTTGCCCGACTCGCTGCCCCTGGAGGCGTTGCCGCTGGCGGAGATGTTAATTCCGGCACCGTCCTTGCCCATGCCGATGCCCATTCCTATTGCGCCGCCGCTGCTGCTGTTTTCTCCTTCCAGCCACTGTGTGTTCTGCGAGGAAATCAGATTGATGTCGTCTGCCGCGTTCAGCGCCACGTCCAGCCCGGCTTTAATCTGGCTGCCGATGGCCGTGATATCGCCGCCCGTCGCGGTTATTGACAGGTTATCACCCGCCGTCAGCGTGCTGCCCGTGGCCGTGTTCTGTCCGCTGTGGCTCTCCGATTTGGACGACTGCGTGCCCAGCGAGGCGCTGATACCAAACGCCGTGGAAGCATCGCCGGTGGTAGCCTGCGCCACCTCCATCGCCTGACCGGTCGATACGCCGCTCATCACGCCTTGTGCGATTTTCAGCGCCGCGAGCCGGTCGTCACTTTCATCACTCACCGACTGCGCCGTCGTGACTGCGCTGTTTACCGCACTGCCTGCCGCACCCGAAAGGGCAATCGCCAGCCCGCTCTGTTTCTGCTCGAACGATTCATCGTGGGTGCGCGCATCGCGGCCCGGTTCAATCAGCACGCTGTCGCCTTTAATGCGTAAATCCTTCCCGGCGATAATATCTGCGCCACCGATATGGGCCTGGGCACCGGCGTTAATGCTGACGTTGCCGCCCGTCGAGCCGACGGTGCTGAAACTCTGGCTCTGCGTGGTACCTTCATCGTTCGTTTCATAGCGTGATTTACTGGTACCAATGGTGACGTCAATGCCGCCGCCGCTGAACATGCCGCTCTTTTTCTTCTCTTTGAGACGGTATGTCGAGTCGGTGTTGGTCGCCGCCACGATGTCGATATTGTTGCCCGCATTCAGGCTGACATTGCCGTCGCCGACCACCGCTGAGCCTTTCACCAGCAAATCATTTCCGGCGACGAGGGTTACGTTATCGCCGCTGAGCAGGGTGCCTGCTTCACGGGTTGCGCTGTCTTCCTCCACCGTGTGCGTGGTGGTTTTTTTCATGAACCCTTTTTTAGTTTTGGTTTCTTCTTTGAAGTGGTAATCACTTTCAGTGGCGGTTTCGAGGTTAATGTCACGGCCTGCGCCAATACCGATATCGCCGCTGGCAATTACCTGTGCCGCTTTGCTGTTGACGTCACGTCCGGCAACGATTGTGGTGTTGCCGCCGCTGACGATTTCAGTGCTGTCCTGGCGTACCGATTCGTTGATTTCGACCTTTTTCTTCGCTTTGTAGCTGCTGCCGTCGGTGGTTTCTATCGCCATCAGATTCACATCGCGACCGGCCTGCATCGCCACGTCACCTTCTGCGGCGAGTCCTGCGGCCCGGCTGTTGATATCCTGCCCGGCAACCAGCGTCAGATCGCCGCCTGCGGTTATCGTCGTGCGGGCGTTGTCAGTGCTGTGGGTTTCACTTTTGCCACGACTGGCACTCTGACTGGTTTCTATGGCATTCAGGTTCAGATCATTGCCTGCCAGCATCAGCAGATCGTCGCCTGCTGCCACAAGTGCGCCGGTAATATTGATATCTTGTCCGGCTCTCAGGATCATGTCGTCCTGAGCCATGATCCCCGCCATCGGGCCGCTTTGTGTCTCGCTGAAGCTGACAGACTCGCCGCGCCTGCCCGTTCCGCCTGCCTGCCATTGTTCGGTTTGCGTGATGTTATTAATGCTGCCGCCTGTGCTCTCAAGCTGGACGGTTTTGCCAGATATCGCGGATCCAATGTTGTTGATATCGCCCAGCGCGCCCAGTTGTAGTGCACTGCCTGCCTGCATCAGGCCAGCATTCAGGTTGCTGATGCTGCTCTGACTACCGATAAACAGGTTTTTGTTTGCGGCGAGGGTGCTGCCGCTATTGGTGACACTGCCGCCTGAAAGTCCGACATTATTGCCAGCAATCACGCTGCCGTTATTCACCGTCACGTCTTTTGGTGACAGATACACTTTTGGCACCATTACCGTCTGGCCGTTGATGCTGGCGGATTCCCACCACAAGATACTGCTGTCGAGCGCGGCGATTTGCGTAGCCGTCAGCGCTACACCAAAGGCCAGTCCAAGCGACTGCTGCGCACCTGCCGCGTTATCCATCAGGTATTGCATCTGCTCGAGATCAGAACCGAGGCCGCTGATATAGCGGCTGCCGGTCTGGTTGATCATAAAGTTGCTGACGTAGCGCGTATCGAATGCCGCATCACCGAGGAAGCGATAATCGTATTCCGGATGCAGGTTAAGTTTGTCGAGGAAGTACGCCGAACCGAGGAATTTATTCTGGTCGGTGTACTGGCTGTTAGTTTCACGCGGAGCCGTACCGGGTTGGATCCCCATTAATGCGTACAGGTCGCCAAACAGGCTTTGATCGAGTTGCCCCAGCCCGTCGAGTTTCGGGTTCGTGGTGATCAGATACGGGCTGTTCGCATCGGTTGAAGGGACAAAATAGCCGTTATTATCCGACGGCAGAGGATACAAGCTGTTGCCCCCGGCGATGTGAGCAACCGCATCGGTGAGACTCTCGTACCATTGCGGCGAGGTGATGTCCGCGCTATCTGCGTTGGCGAGATCTTGCTGCTGAACGCCATCAGGCTGGCTGAGTGTATTTAGCGTCGGGGCAGTGATGATGTTGCTGGTGCCCCCGGCATTCGCCGTGGTGGTGGTGTTGCTGATGTCCTGGGTAAAATTGGCAATGACGTTGCCGCCAGCCTGGATGACGGAGCGGAATATATCACCGTCAGTACTCTCTGTTCGGATATCCCCTGTAGTGACAAAATAGATTGAATTCATGCCCCCAGTGCCGTTCTGAGAGGTTATGCTGGACTCCGTTGCGTACTCACTTCCACCATAAGCATATGACAAATAATGAGTTTCAATGCTTTCTATCCATGACTGGTTATTAAGCGTATTACCACTAAGAATGGCATTGTTAGTCGCTAAAATATGACTGGCATTATTCTCCAGTACATCCGCATGGAGCAGAAGATCGCGGCCAGAAGAGATATGCGCAACGGGTGAACCATTGCTCTCGACAATGACCTGTGAACGGGAAACGGCAAACTGTAATTCAGCGCTGTTGCTATAAGGGGCAGGACGAGACCAATATGCCCCGGCACAACCATTACCACAGCCAGTATCTGCGCGGTAGTAGCCATAATCGTAATTGATACTATCCAGATAGCTTAGCGGGACATCTGCATCAATCGACGTAAGCCATGAGTATTGTCCGGCTAAATCTGTTTCTTCGGTGACATGAGCAACTAATCCTTCCCGCTCATTCACTAAATGCCCGGTATTTATCGTAATATCCCCATTCACTGTCTCGATATTCCCCGAAGTATTCACCACTTCGGCGTTCGCATTGCCCGCCATATCGCGCTGCATCCACAGGCTGTTACCGGCCAGAATATCGCCGTGGTTATTGCGGATGGTATTGGCCAGCAGATACATATTGTTGCCCGCATACAGCAGGGCGGTATTGAGAATACTGCTGGCGGCATTGAGGGTCAGTGAGCCCGCGGTGCCGATAAAACCGGCCACCGTAATATTCTCACGGCTGTTCAGTACCACGTCGCCACCGGCCTGTAATGTGCCTGTGGTGTTCATCGAAATACTGCCTGCGGAGAGGATGCTTGCACCGCTGCCGGTGGTGATTTGTCCGTTATTAGTGAGCGTCGTTCCGGTAGTCAGATTCACCGCCTGGCCTTGCATCACGCCCTGATTGTTTATCGTGCCATTGCTGGTGATATCCAGCACGGTGCCTGCCGCCAGCACGTTTTTACCCGTAAAAGCACCGGTTAATTTCAGGGTTAAATTACCCAGCGCAACCACCTGACCCAACTGTTCGAAAACGCCGCTGGTCAGCAGTAAGTTACCGCCGCTGTAAAGTTTACCTGCGGCCCTGTGTTCAATCCGGTCGGCATGAACCGCCAGATTCGAGGTGCTAAACACCGTCCCTGAGTTATCGATTGCAGCGGCATTCAGCAATACAGATGTGGCCTGTAGCCAGTTATTGTTGGTCAGGCTCGCCGTGTTAAACGTGAGTTCACCGCCGGAGAGGATTTTACCGTCGTTACGTGCGGACGCTGAGGCATCAATACGTGTCGTGCCGCCGCCCTGAATCAGGCCGTAGTTCACGAGATTTGGCGTGGTGAGATTCAGGGTGTTCTGGCTCAGGACAATACCGGCAGCGCGGTTGGTCAGATTACCGGTGAATGCGAGGTCATTGTTCCCCTGAATACGCCCGCTGTTGTCGACAGAATCGCTGATCAGTGCAATATCCGTACCCTGAATTTGCCCGGCATTATTGACCGTCGCCGCGTTCAGTCTCAGGGCTCCGCCTGTTAACAGCGTTTTGTCCTGTTGCTGAATAAATGCTCCGGTCAGCGCCACTACCAGTCCGTTGACGCCGATGATGTCGCCATTGTTATTTAGCGACGCGCCGTTTATCACCAGATTATTGCCCTGCAATGCGCCACGGTTATCAAGCGACTCTCCCGTCAGGGTGAGATCTGCGTCACTCAGCAGCGAGCCCTGATTAGCGATGTTTTGCGCGGCAAGGCTGGCGTTGCCCTGGCTTAAGATGTCACCGTCGTTACTCAGTGTGCTGGCAAGCGAAACATCCAGTTTATCCGTCCCAAGCAGGGAACCTGTGTTCGTCCAGTCACGGGCGGTGATAACAACATTTTGCCCCTGCAGGGTGCCTGCGGTATTGAGTAAACCTGCATCCAGGGTCAGTGAGCCTGCCGTCAGCGTGCGGCTGGTGCTGCCTGTGCGCAGTTCATCTGCCGTCATGTGCAGCGCAGAAGTTCCTTGCCACAGGCCATCATTACTGAATGTAGCGGACGTCAGTGACAGGCTGTTCCCCATTACCTGTCCGGCATTGAGAACGGTATTCCCGCTGATATCCAGATGCCCCTGACTTAAAAACAAACCCTCACTCAGGTTATTAAAGTGCCCGCTGTTTACCGTGAGATTCGCCGCAGTGGTTACGCCGCCATGAATCAGATTCTGTGCCGTAAGCGTGAGTGCACCCTGTGCCACCTGAGTGCCATAAAGCGTGGCATCCGTGGCTGTCAGCGTGAGCGTACCATCAGACTGGAGCTGCGCGTCACGCTGGCTGGTCAGTTTATTGGCCTGCACCCTAAGATCGCCGTGGGCGATAACATCCCCGCCCAGACTTGCTTCACCGGTTTTCAGTGAAACATTGCCCAGGCTGGTCGAAAGCGAACCTTTTGCGGCGGTCAGTGAGCGGCTCTCTATCGCCAGTGATTTTTTGCCTGATAAGGTCCCGTTTTGCCGGATATCTTCCGCAGACACAACCAGCGCTTCATCAGAAAGAATTTCTCCACCCGCTGCGTTGCTCAGTGTTTTTACGGCACTTATCGAGGTAGTGCCTTTGGCAGCAATTTTACCGCTGTTGGACAGGGAAGCGCTGCTTATGGCGGCGTTATTACCGGCTATCAGCTGGCCCTGATTTGTTATCGTCCCCGCCACCTGTGCTGAAATATCACGCGCCGTATTGACGCTGCTGCGGCCATCCTGTGTTAAATCTTGTACGTTGAGATTGAGGTCGTTTCCGGCAGTCAAACGGCTGTTGCTTAACGTCAGTTTGCCATCGCTGTTCAGGACGATATTGTTGTCGCTGGCAAAGGTGCCGTTGTTAAGTGCAATGTCCTGCCCGCTGACATTCATACTGCCACTGGCTTTATGTTCACCGCTCAGCGTAACGCTTTCCCCTCTGGCATTCAGGCTGCCGCTGGCAAGGCTGTTTTGCACGGTGAGTTTGCCGCTGGCATCCAGCGTGATATCCCCCTGACGGGCGTTCAGGTTGCCAAGGTTAACTCCCACGCCTTTATCGCTGGAAATCAGGCGGATACGACTGGCGTACATGCCGCCGAGCGCGCCGGTATCCACCGCCACCACGGGTGCTGCGCCTTCACCGGCCATCGCCGTTACGCGGCCATTTTTATCCACGCGGTTAGCGCCGGCGATAACATTCAGCGCGTTAGCATGAATTTGTGCATTCACTTCGGTGGCCCGCGAGATGATTGACAACGCATCCGACTGGCTGGCATTCAACCCCTGGCCTTCAACGGTGATGGAACCTTTTTTGACATCAAGGGATTGTAAGTTGCCACTCGCATCGAACACCGGTTTACCCGTGGTGAGCGTGGCGTTCGGTGTATTGATAAACCCGCAGCCGTTACAGGTGATGCCATACGGGTTAGCAACCATCACGTTGGCCGCTTTTCCTGCGACTTCTGTGTAACCGTTCAGTTGTGAACGGTTCGCGCCCGTCACTTCGTTAATAATGCCGCGCGCTTCCTGGCCTGCTTTCAGGTTGGGGTTGTTCTGAATCAGCCCGCCTAACTGCGTCTGGTTTAGCTGGCCGGTGGCATTATTGAGGATCAGCCCCTCTTTACCGACGTTGTAATTTTGAAACTGGTTATGGGAAATCCCCGCTCCGTTAGGTGTGGCGATATTCACTACCGGCACACCGTTTCCGGCCTTATCGATACCTGTAGCACTATTTGCAGGCGCCGGTGCGGCAAACACCGGGAAAACAGGTTGTCCTGCCAGCAAGCCACAGATCAAATAACTCAGTATGCGTTGAGCAAAACACATTGGTTGTTGATGATTATCCATAATCGTTTTCCCTTAAATCACAAACGCGATGCGGTAATAAATGCTGAGGTGGTCAGGCGCTAACCAGTCCGGATATCGCAACGGTGTACCCACGGTAAACTGGCTGGAGTAGTGACGATTTGTGGTAGAAAGCCCGACAGCGGCTCCCCACAACGTGCCGGACGCCCACGGGTCTTTGTTATCTTTTTGCAGCCAGCCACCGTCGAGTGCGACCACGCTGCTGACCTGGCCGATAAGCGGCAATGTGAACAGTCTGTAGTTCAGCTCGTTACGCCAGTAGCCGCCGTTATCGCCGGAAAGATATTGCTCTTTAAAGCCGCGTACCGAGCTTTCGCCACCGATGGTCAGCCGCTCGCTGCCATATAGCCTGTCCGGCGACCACTGACCGTAGACGCTGGTCAGCCACCATAAATCTTCAGCCACCGGCAACTGAAAGCTGCCGTTCAGGCTCCATTTTTTAAATCCGGCTTTCGGCAAATTATCATTTTTGCCGTTATCGTCTTCCGCACCCAGCCAGGACACGCCATGGCTGAAAGTGGGGTTGAAAGTTGCGACGCCACCGAAGATTTTTTGCGTGTGGTTGAGGCCAAACAGCAGGCTGGTCAGCTTGCGACTGCTGCTGTCGAGCAACACATCATTGAGATAGTTATTGCTGATCTGATGTGTCAGTCCGATGGAGGCACCGGTTTTGATATCGCCATCGCGGAATAACACCCGCGAGGTGGTAAAACGGTGGCTGATGCTGTCGCCGGTCGATGCCCAGCCAAAGCCATTGTTGTCAATGGTGCTGAGGTAGTTGCTCCAGCTATAGCTGTAATCAAACAGGTTATAACCGTAGGGAATGCTTAGCCCGGCCTGAACATTTTGTGCGTCATGCGTAGATGAAAAATCGCTGCTGCGCCCGCCGCTGACGAACCATTTATCCGCAATACCCAGCACATTATTGGCCGTCAGTGAGCCGCCAGATTGCCCGGTACCGGTACTTTTCTGCCCGCTGTTATCAAAGTTAAGTGAGAAACTGAGGGGGAATTCCGGCGAGGCGGTGAGATTGACAATGGAATAGCCTGATTTCTTGCCCGGAAGGATCTCTATTTGCACCGGATCGTTGCGCAACCGGTTGATTTGCTCCATACCCTGTTCGATGTCACGCAGGTTAAGAATGCCGCCTTTCAGTCCCGGGAAAGCCATTCTTAATTGTGGCGCTGACATGCCTTCGAGGGTAATTTTCTCAAGACGTCCTTCCAGTACCGAAATATGTAATTCACCCTGAGATAAATCCTGTTCGGTGATAAAAGCCCGGCTGGTTATATATCCCTGGTGAATATACCAGTCAGAGATTTGACGGGTTATCTCCGCAATTCCGTTCATCCCGATACATTGGTTAAGATGAGGTTTATTAATCTCGCGTTGTTTTTTATCAGAAAGAAGTGTTGCGTTATTTATATATATTTTATGAATGTAAAAGCAGGGACCATTATTTTCTTCTATGTGTGATTCGATGGGTGAAACGGGAGAAAAACTGCGTTGTAGATCATCACGTTGTTGCTGGCTTTGCCTTAATAATTCCTGTTGCTCCTGACGGATCAGGTCACGGTCTGCCGGATTCAGGGGGGCCGCAACGCCGGATGTAATGATGCCAGCCATTAAAATGGGCAGAATATATTTAAGGAATGAATATTTACACAAGACAAATTTATCCCATGGATAATTAATGGAGTAATGTTTTGATACAGATTTTAATATGATGTTTCGTGGCGACAAATAAATCAAATTTTTTAATGGTATTGAGGGCGGGTGAATTTATTTCGGAGTCGTGCTGATAAGTGATTTAGTGAAATTCACCCGTAAATTATCTTATTCCGTTATAGGAAAGGATTATTAATTCCAATCCATTGCGCTTCACAGTCACTGGTTCCGCAATATAACCGGGGCACGGATGACTCAGTAATGCAAAGGCCGCCGGGGAAAATAACGTCTTCAAGATCAGCACGTTTGGCGGCTCCGGGTTTGAACTGGTTGCGTTCAGCGATGATTTTCAGCGCTGTCCGGTGATACGTCTGGTAGTTGAAAATGAACGAGCAGGCGTAATAGTTCCGGTGCCCCTGCGCATCGAAACGGGCGACATGTCCCAGCACACCGATCTGGTGGCCATCCAGAACATAAGCTGCGTTCACGCCGCACCATTCTTCGGCGGCGACCTGTCCCTGCAACAATGTCGCCTGAGCTATCTTGCCCAGGGTCAGGTCCTCCAGTGAATCCAGCAGAATATAGCCGATGGTACCCCGTCCGCCGGTTTCACCCTGCGGACGGGTAAACAGTAATACTTTTCCGTCCGGTAAACCCACCGGACGGATGTCTTTCATGCCCTCAGGCCCGATAAAAAATGGGCGCAGGGAATACAAATCGGTCCCCCGGTACAGCACGGTTTTCCAGCGCAGTCTCCCGCTGGTGTCATCCGCCGGTTCAACACTCACCCCGCCAAAAATAAACTCCCCGCCGATCCGGGCAAAAAACGGATCCTGTAGAGCGAAGACCGGCGCGTCGGGCAGTAATTCGCACTGGCGGATGCCATCAAATGCAAAAAATTTTACCTGTGATAACTCGGAGTTTCTGGGCTCGACACGAGCCGCAATGACCGAAGTATCACCGCACTGAAACGGAGCGGTCAGGTTATAAACATCGTCGTCTCCTGCGCCGGAGAACTGGATTTTTTCTCCGGCGGGTACCGGCAATTTCAGAGTACGAAATTGCCGGAGTAATGTTTCAACCCTGCTCACAGCGGTAATCCGAGATGCGCCCATAAGGCATCGAGCGGCATTGTCGCCAGCCCGATACATTCATCGGCTGCGCCGTAGTAAATTTTCAGCAAATCCTGTTCCAGCAATGCGCCGCAGGTGAACACCACGTTGCCAAAGAATCCTTCTTTCTCATATATCGCTTCAGGCTGTAGCAGCGGCACTGGAGACCTGGAGAGGATGTTGGACGGATTATTCAGATCGAGCAGCATCGCGCCGAGGCAATAACGCTGGTCTTTATCCACGCCGTGATAAATCTGCAACCAGCCGCGCGTCGTTTTCATCAGCGGTGCGCCACCACCCAGCTTCAGCGCATCCCAGTCGCCGGAAGCACTGCCGAGTAAATGGCGATGATTGCCCCAGTGCAGCATGTCCGGTGATTCACACATCCAGATCTCCGGCTTACCAAAATGTTTGGGTGAAGGACGGGTCAGCGCCTGATATTTGCCGTTAATTTTTTCCGGGAAGAAGCAGACATCGCGGTTATCGGGGCAGAAAATCACGCCTTGTTTTTCTACCGTGACAAAATCGGTGGTCGTCGCCAGCGCGGTGGAAATGCCATACGGCGAAATGGCCGAATAGTTGATGTAGTAAACGCCATCGATCAGCGTAATTCGCGGATCTTCACAGCCAAATTGTTCGTATTGCGTATCAGCGGTCAAAAAGGGCTGTGCATCAACACTAAAATCTTCGCCATTCTGACTACGCGCTAACCTCAGATGCGACATGGAGGTCAGCCAGATCACTGAAGGGTCAGCTTTCAGCGCAATCATTCTCGGGTCGCTGAAATCATAGGCCGGGTCGTCACGTCGAAAACGTTTCCTGCCCGCCCGCCAGACGTTTTGCTGGTTCACCAGAAGCGGCACTTCCAGACAATTAGCATCCGTTGAGATCACGCTTTCCGCGACACGAAGCAACAGCAGGGTTTCACCCTGATACGAACATACACCTGCGTTAAAAACACAATCGACCTTCCAGCCGGGCTGGGAAGGTGCAACGTCAGCAGGTGCTAACAGCGGATTTTTTTCACTTCTGAGCATTTTCATGGTTTACCTTTTTGATAAGAATTTGGTTTTTTTCCAGCAGCGGTTCATCCGTGCCAAACAAGACTGAATTGCCGTCGGCATAGCCCACGTTGACGACAGGCGGACCGAAATTGATCATCACTTCCAGACATTCCACACCCAGCTGGCGGCGGAAAATCAGGCATTGCTTAAACAGCGTGAGGTACTGATAGTGGCCACGCTGAAGGGAAGGGTGTGTATTTCTTATGTGGATCAGCTGCTTATAACGGGTCAAAATTGATTGTGAGCACTTACTCTCATTTTCGACATAAATCTGGCTTTCACGGGCATCGGCTGGCGTCCACGGGACAGGTAAACGAGAGGCATCGCGGCAGAAAGGTAATGCATAAGTAAGCGCTTGCTCCTCATGCATGCCCTGTGAAATAGCGGTGTGATAGTGCGTGATTCCCTGAATATCCCGCATCTGTTGCAAATTCTGCGGGACAAAATCGGTCATGCCGATTTCTTCTCCCTGGAAGATAAAAGGCAAACCCCGGGCGGTCATTTGCAGGGCAAAAACGGCTACAGCGCGGGGAATATCGCGGGGTGATTCACCGAAACGGCTGATCATGCGTGACATATCATGGCTGGAGAAAAACAGTGTCGGTAAACCGGAGAGTGTGTTTTCCATTGCCTGTATTTCGGCGAAGATCGCTGCAATATCGAAGCGTTTCTGGCTGCCAAGGTTGAAATTGAACACCACGTCCAGCAACTCTGTGCCCTGATAAGGTGCCATTGCCGGTAATTCATCACTGCCCACTTCGCCAATCAGCAGGAATTCACCTTGCGCACGGATATGGCGACACAGGCGATTCACCACGCTGAGCACACCGGGCTGATTGATATCTTTATCATGAGGGGGCTCTGCGCCTGCCTCAACGGGTGGATGATCTTCCCCGATACCGTCAGTGGTCAGAAAATTAATCACGTCAAACCGGAAGCCGTCGACGCCGCGCGCTATCCAGAAATCGAAGATTTTTTTGATCTCATGCTCAACGGCGGGATTGGACCAGTTCAGGCATACCTGTTGAGGCGAGAATTTATGGTAGTAACTGGCCGTCCCGCCGGGTTCCTGCGTCCAGGCTGAACCGCCAAAGAAAGAGGTCCAGTTGTTGGTTTGCTCACGAAAGAAAAAGAAGTCACGGAACGGACTGTCCGGCTGACGGAGCGCCGCCTGAAACCACGGATGCTGGTCCGAAACGTGGTTAATCACCACGTCGATGACCAGCAAGATATCGCGCTGATGACAGGCCGCAATCAGTTCATCGAAAAGGTCTACTGTGCCAAAGCGCGGATCGACGGCGCAGTGATCACTGATGTCGTAACCATTATCCACCAGCGGAGAGGGATAAAAGGGGGTGATCCAGATGCCGCCAATGCCCAGCTCAGCCAGATAATCCAGTTTAGAAACCAGCCCCAGGAAATCGCCTAATCCGTCAGCGTTACCGTCGCAGAACGAGGGTAAATACACCTGATAAAATACCCGGTCCTGCCATGTTTTCAGGTTGTCCATCATTCAGGCCTGTTATTTAAGTGAAAGCGACATCCCTTCCAGGAAATGCTTCCTGAAGAGGATAAACAAAACGACGATTGGTAAGGTTTGCACTACCGAACCCGCCAGTACCGGGCCGACATAAATGCCATAGGATTTACTGAACGTTGCCAGCAGCACTGAAAGCGGCATTTTGTTGGCATCCTGCATCACAATCAGCGGCCAGAGGAAATTGTCCCAGGCGCTGGTAAAAGTAAAAATCGCGACGATAGCCAGAATCGATTTGTTGAGGGGCAGCATGACATGGAGCAATATTTTGATAAGACCGGCATGATCTAACCTTGCGGCATGAATATAGTCATTTGGCGTGCCTTTAAAACTCTGCGAGATCATAAAAATCCCCCAGCCATTCATCACAAACGGTAAAATAAGGGCGCCATAGGAATTAATCATGCCGAGTTCACGCATCAGCACGAAATGCGGAATAATAAACATGAAAGCCGGAAAAACCATTTGCAGGATAAGCAGGTTTTTGAAAATATCCCGGCCTTTAAATTCCATTTTTGCCAGCGCATAACCAATTAAACAGGAACTCAGCGTGACGCATACCGTTATGGTTAATGTAATGAATATGGAGTTAAACAATGTGCGCAGAAAGGGTTTTTCCGCTTTACCGGTACCATCAAACAGGAAAATATAATTATCGAATGACAGCGGGCCGGAAAAAAGAGATGTCGTATAAATATCGGCTGTATTTTTAAACGAACCGATTAACATCCACAAATACGGATATAACCAGGTGATGGCCAGCGCAAACATCAGCAGGTGGATCGTCACGGAGCTGATTGTTTGTTTCAGTAAAAATTTTTGTACAGGAGCGGCGGCTCCCGTCTCCACAGATTGTGTCTTCATCATACGATCTCGATTTTCTTTTCCAGACACCAGCGCAATATCCAGATCAATGTGAAACTGAACAGCGCGACAATAATTGACATGGTAGCGGCCCAGCTTGGCTGCATCTGCCGGAAGGCGGCTTCATACATCACCACCATTGGCGTGGTGGTGCTTTTCAGCGGACCGCCGCCGGTGATGAGATAGGGTTCGGTGAAAATACTGAACGCTACTGTGATCGCGAGAACCAGCACCATGACTATCTGGGCATTCATCAGGGGCAATGTGATATGCCATATTTTTCCGAGGCCCGTGGTTTTATCGAGATCGGCGGCATCGTAAATATCTTTGGGAATAGTAATCAGCCCGGAATAAAAAATCAGGCCGTAATAGCCGACAAATTTCCAGGTGATAATAAGGGCAATCGATAACATGGCGAAATCCGGATGGGTGAACCACGGGACGTTAATGCCAAACATGTCCATCAGGAACGTATTTATCGGTCCTGTTTCACTGAACAGTTTGGAAAATACAATGGAATACGCCACGCCGGATGAAACATTGGCGAGCAGGAAGCTCAGGGCAACAAACGCTTTGCCATATTTTATTTTTCTTAATCCGAACGCGAATAATAATGAAGACACCAGGACAATGGGCAGATAGTAAGCCAGAAATTTAAATACGTTATACATCGCCGTCCAGAATAAAGGATTCTGCATGACGGCGATAATATTCTTCACGCCGTTAAAAGACGGTGTGCCAATAAATTTCCAGTCAGTAAAGCTCAGCACCGCCAGCCAGAGAAAAGGATAAAGCCAGAATACCAGCGAATATCCGAGGTAAGTGGAGGCCAGAAGGCCTCCGAGTGATGACTCTTTCATTTTTATCATCACTTACTGCTCCAGCGTTTTGTCGATCTCTTGTGAGGACGCCTGAATCACCTCGGGTATCGGGCTATTTTTAAACACCAGTTTTTCAATCATTTGCGTCATCGTCCGCTGGACTTCAACGGTTTTAGTGACTGGTGCTGGCGGAACCGCTTTCGATACGTAGGAGGCGATCGCATTAACCAATGCGTGCTGTTGCAGATACTCTTCAAAAATCGGATTACTTTGCAGATCTTCCCGGGCAGGCGGCATGCCGGTGAGTTCCAGCCAGCGTCGGTCATGTTTAGGATCGCTGTATACCCATTGAATAAACTTCCAGGCGTCGGCCTGCACTTTTGACGTACTGAACATCACGATCCCTTTGCTGTCGGCCATCGTGGCAACGCCGGGTTCGCCGGTTTGTGTCGGCATCGGGCCGATACGGATGGTTTTTAACACTTCGGGAAATTGTTTCTGATAGCGGTCGATATCCCATGGACCACGTACCGCGCCCAGCACGGTTCCCGCTGCCAGCGGATCGTCTGCGGCGGTGAAGTCGTAGCTGGTCCATTTGTTCGCAAACATTTTGTTGAGGAAGGTGAGGGTCTGTTGTCCGGCTTCGTTATCAAAGCTGGATTTGTGATCCTGAATATACGGGCTGCCCTGAGAGGCGGCGTAATACAGCGGAATAAAGTCAAACCAGCGATCCCACCAGTTTTTGCCGCTGGTGATTTGCAGACTGTAACCTTTCTGGTTTTGCGTTATCCGTTCTGACAGCGTGTAAATCTCATCATAGGTGGTCGGCACATGATCAAAACCTTGCTCAGCCAGCAGATCGCTGCGCCACCAGTACACGACCGGGCTGATATAAATCGGGATAACATTTTGCTGCCCTTCGAACTGCCATGATGCCATGGCTTTCCCCATATGTCGGGTTTCAACCAGTTCCTGAAAACCGGGCATTTTGGCGTAGTCATTGAGTTGTTTAAGTTCAGATAACTGTTTCGCGAAGCCGATAAAAATATTGGTGGATATATCGGGCTCAGTACCTGATGCCAGCGCGTTCATAATGGCTTCTTCAGAGCTCCCCGCAGCCGGTATTGGCGTGAATTCCACCTTCCTGTTGGCCGGATTACTGTTCCATTCTTTTACCACCTCGCCCCAATACACTTCCTGAGTAACATTAGGCGCTATCCACATTTTAATGCTGGTTTGATCTTTCTCCTCAGGCCCGCAGCCCGAAAGAAATAACGTGATACCTGCAAGTGCAGCCAGTTTCATTATTTTCATGCTGTATCCTATTTCCATTAGGTTGTTATTAATAATTCATAATTATATTTAATGGTTATTTATATTATATTTTTATGAGTGGGCTTCTATTTTAAACGCTAGCATGGACATACAATCAGTAAACGTTATTACGGTCACAGAAATGATTTTGTTTAACGTTAAACTTTATTTTATATATTCATTGCAATAGCCTATTTTCTGTGAGTATATATTGGCGAATTAAGGGTTTCTCAGACGGGGGATTTCATTTATTCAAAGTATTCAGGAGTGTGTAAACTGAGTAAGATAACCTTAAAGTCAATTGCCCGTGAATTAGGGGTGACGCATACGACGGTGTCGAATGCATTTAATAATCCGGGAAAGTTATCTGAATCCTTAAGAAAGCGAATAATTGATTATGCGCATTCCGTTAATTTCTACGGCCCTGATAATATCGGGCGCGCATTACGTACCGGCAGGTCGGATGCGATTGGCATTATCTTCAATGACACGCTGAGTTATGTTTTTACTGACAGCCATGACGTGCAGCTCATGCAGGGCATCGCGGGTGAATGTGACCGGAAAGGTGTCAGCATCATCCTGATCCCGTTGCATAACGGACAGGGCGCGCGGGCCAGTGTGATTAACACTGCGGTAGATGGCTATATCCTTAATGCGACACACAATAATGACCAGATTATCGCTAAGGCATTGTCAAAAAATCTGCCTGTGGTGACCACGGATTTTAAAATTCCCCCGCACAGCAGTGTCTCCATTGATAACTACCGGGCGATGAGGGAAATTTGCCTGCACCTGCTGGAAAAAGGACACCGTGAATTCGGCATTATTTCATTTCCTTCACTGCAGGGGCGTAAGGGTGTCGTGCCATTGAGTCAGGATATTTCAGGCGATAATGACGTTATGATCACCCGGGTGAAATCTTGTGTGGAGACTTTCCGCGAATGGAATATCGAACTCGATAATTGCTTTCTTTGTGAAACAAGCCATCACGAGATGTTTGGCGAAATAGCAGCGCAGGAATTACTTAAAATAAATCCGGGAATAACCGCGTTTATTTGCCTGTCTGACCGCTTTGCGCAAGGTGCGATTAATTATTGCCGGCAGGCCGGGTTACGTGTTCCGCAAAATATCGCGATTACCGGATTTGATAATATTCCCCGGCCAGAGAATGAAATCGGGCTCACTACCATTGCCCAGGATCCGGTCAGAAAAGGTGAGATAGCCGCGGCCTTGCTGCTGGAGGGGGAAAATAATATTCACTTCGACCTTGAGTTTACGTTAATTATACGTGGTTCTACCTGATTCCCGGTGGGGCCATAAAGACGCAAGTACTTATGTCTATTTTCAGGATGAAATATGGCCTTATTAACGTGTTTTAAAGCTTACGATATACGCGGTGTTTTGGGCAGCGAATTAAACGAGGATATTGCTTACCGTATCGGTTGTGCATTTGCGCATTTTTATCGCCCAAAACGGGTGGTGCTGGGCAGTGATATTCGCCTGACATCACCGGCTCTCAAGCAGGCCGTTGCGCGCGGACTGATGGATCAGGGCTGCGGCGTGATTGATATTGGTATGACCGGCAGCGAAGAGGTGTATTTTGCCACCCGTTCCCTGCAGGCTGATGGCGGAATTCAGATCACCGCCAGCCATAATCCGGACAATTATAACGGTATGAAGCTGGTAGGACGGGATGCAAGACCTGTCAGCAGCGAAAACGGTTTACACGATATTCAGGCGCTGGCCGAAAATCATCTGTTTTCGGCGGTGGCGCAGCCCGGTTCGTATCAGCAGCTTTCAAACCGCCGCGCTTATCTGGATCATCTGCTTAGCTATTTAACGTTACCGTTCGGACGGCCTCTGCGGGTGGTGGTTAACGCAGGAAACGGTGCGGCTGGCCCGACGCTGGATGCGCTGGAACACGCCTTTCTGGCACGCGGTATTCCCCTTACGCTAATAAAAATTCACCATGAGCCGGACGGCACTTTCCCCCACGGTATTCCCAACCCGATGTTGCCGGAAAACCGACTGGCGACATGCGATGCGGTGCGTGAACATCAGGCGGATTTGGGCATTGCCTGGGACGGTGATTTTGACCGTTGCTTCATCTTTGATGAACAGGGTGAATACGTTGAGGCGTATTACATTGTGGGATTGCTGGCTGAACTGTTTTTGCAACGCTCGTCCGGCGAAAAAATCCTTCATGATCCGCGTCTGGTCTGGAATACCCGCGACATTGTCAGCGCCAGACACGGTATCGCCATCGAAACCAAAACCGGCCATGCCTTCATCAAAGAAAGAATGCGCAGTGAAAACGCTATTTACGGCGGTGAAATGAGCGCCCATCACTATTTCCGCGATTTTGGTTACTGCGACAGCGGGATGATCCCGGCCTTGCTGGTACTACAACATCTCAGCCAGTGCAGCCGGAAAATGTCCGGACTGATTGCTGCCCGTAAAGCCCTTTTCCCGGTATCCGGTGAAATCAATATCTCCGTCAGTCAGCCCGCTGAGGTCATCAGCCGTGTCCGCGACCATTACCAACATCTGGCGCTAAGTATCCGCCAGACTGACGGGCTGAGTATGGAATTCGATAACTGGCGGTTTAATTTACGCGCTTCCAATACTGAGCCGCTCCTGCGCCTCAACGTCGAAACCCGACAATCCACCGCGCTGTTAACTGAAATCACCGGAAAACTGCTCGCCCTTGCCGGGGCGTAACCGCTCATCTTTTTGTTTTAAAGGACAACGTTATGTCAGGCTTAACACTCAAAAATATCAAAAAATACTATGACAAAACTGTCGTGATCCCCGATTTGTCTCTGGAGATCCACTCCGGTGAGTTTTTGGTACTGGTCGGTCCGTCAGGGTGCGGGAAATCAACGTTACTGCGCATGATTGCCGGGCTGGATGCGCTGAGCGACGGGACTATTCACATTGAAAAAACTGATGTGACGGATTTACCCGCCGGGAAGCGCGGTCTGTCGATGGTATTTCAGTCCTACGCGCTTTATCCGCACATGACCGTCAGACAGAATCTGGCATTTGGTCTGAAAAATATCCGCACGCCGCCGGAAGAAATTGCCCGACGCATAAGCGAAGCGGCCCTGATCCTGCGGCTGGACGACATGCTCGACCGGTTACCGCAAAATCTTTCCGGCGGACAGCGTCAGCGCGTCGCTATCGGGCGTTCCATTGTTCAGCAGCCGAAAGTTTTTTTGTTTGATGAACCGCTGTCGAACCTTGATGCCGCGCTGCGTGTGCAGATGCGTCAGGAAATCAGTCAGCTCCATGCCCGTCTGAAAAACACCATGATTTACGTGACCCACGATCAGGTCGAGGCCATGACACTGGCGGACCGGATCGTGGTGCTTAACAAAGGTCACATTGAGCAAATTGGCACGCCGGTTGAGCTGTATAATTGCCCGGCCAGCCTGTTCGTCGCCGGTTTTATCGGTACGCCGAAAATCAATGTGATCCCGGCACAAGTCGTCGGCCGCCAGCTGAGTATTGACGGCCAGCCGATGTACCCGCTGGAGGATAAATTCCCGGCGGCGCAGGATGGACAAATGGTGTCGCTGGCCATCCGCCCTGAGCTGTTGCGCCTGAATGAAGTGACGGATCATGCATTTGAAGTTTTGGTTGATTTCACTGAATTGCAGGGTGATTCCACGCTGGTATATGCGCGCGTTGGTGAGCACATCCTGAAAATGAAATCGTCGAAACAGCTCTCCTTTGCTAAAAACACACCGCTCAGGTTCGGGTTTAATGCTGCCAGTGTTTTACTGTTTGATGAAGCAGGCAGGCGCATCCTTCCCGACGCCGCGTAAAAACAAAAAAGGCACCTTCCAGTGCCTTTACGACGAAGATAAATCAAAGTCAGATGTTTTTAGCCAGCTGCGCTTTGTGTTTGTTTTCACTCAGCATGGTCAGTAACAGCAACAGAACAGCCAGCACACAACCGGCGATCATCACGATAAAGCCACCGTCCCAGCCAAAATAATCCACGGTATAACCGACAATGGCGCTGGCCGCGACCGAGCCGCCCAGATAACCAAACAGTCCGGTAAAGCCTGCGGCGGTACCGGCTGCTTTCTTCGGTGCCAGTTCCAGCGCATGTAACCCAATCAGCATCACCGGCCCGTAAATCAGGAAACCGATGGTGATCATACAGGCCATATCAATACCCGGATTGCCGACCGGATTCAGCCAGTAAACGACGGTAGCGATAGTCACCAGCACCATGAAGAACACGCCGGTGGCACCACGATTGCCTTTGAAAACTTTGTCCGACATCCAGCCACACAGCAGCGTGCCGGGAATGCCAGCGTATTCATAAAGGAAATACGCCCACGAGGATTTATCCAGCGCGAAATGCTTCACTTCTTTCAGATACGTTGGTGACCAGTCGAGAATGCCGTAACGCAGCAGATAGACAAAGACGTTAGCCAGTGCGATATACCACAGCAATTTGTTCGGCAAAATGTACTGCATGAAAATCTGTTTCGCCGTCAGTTCCTGCTCGGCGGACTCTTTCACATAGTCCGGCGGATAATCGTTTTTGTATTCTTCAATGGGCGGCAGACCACAGGATTGCGGTGTATCGCGCATGGTCATGAAGGCAAACACCGCCAGCAGAATTGCGCCGAAGGCAGGCATATACAGCGCTGCATGCCAGTCGTTAAACCACGCCATACCGAGCAGGAACAGCAGCGGAGGAATACCGCCGCCGACGTTATGCGCACAGTTCCACACCGACACCACGCCGCCGCGTTCTTTCTGCGACCACCAGTGCACCATCGTACGTCCGCACGGCGGCCAGCCCATGCCCTGGAACCAGCCGCACAGGAACAGCAACACAAACATGATGGCAATGCTTGAGGTTGCCCACGGCACGAAGCCCATAAACAACATCACGGCCGCCGCCAGAATCAAACCAGCGGGCAGAAATACGCGCGGATTCGAACGGTCAGACACCGAACCCATGATGAATTTTGAGATGCCATAAGCAATGGAAATCCCGGACAGTGCGAACCCTAAGTCTCCACGGGAGAAGCCCTGATCAATCAGATAAGGCATGGCCAGCGCAAAGTTTTTGCGCACCAGATAGTAGGCCGCATAACCGAAGAAAATCCCCATGAAGATTTGCCAGCGGAGACGGCGGTACAGCGGATCGACGTGAGCCTCATCAACAGGAGCTTTGTGGGGCGCGGGTTTAAAGATACTGAGCATAAATGCCTCCGATGGCATAAATCAGGGCGGACTCATCATGAGCCACGGACGAAATGGCGGAGCCAATGTGTTCCAAAACGAACATCATTTTAGCCATTCGCGCACAAACGAACTGTGATTTATGACGGAAATGTTACATTTTTATTACAGAGGGAGGCGATTTTGTGAGCGAGGGTGACAATAAGAAACAAAAAAAGCGGAGACTAAGCTCCGCCTGATATTTTCACACGGTCTGAAATTATTGAATTTTCAGTGTGCTGATAATGGCTTCCGCATCGGTCTGCGCCTGCTGCTGATTATCAGCAGGCAGAGTAATTTGCAGGGTCAGCAGATGGCTGTCGACCTTGCCCAAAACGATAGACGAATAGGCTTTCTGACCAGCAGAAGTGATCACGCTGTCGTACTGCTGCAATGTCTGGCCGTTGACCTGAATAGATTTATTGGTGACGACTTGCAGATTGGTATCGCGCGCTTTTTGCTGATCCTGTAAACGACCCGCCAGAACGTCCAGTGATTCCGGGGTGTTATCACCCAAAATGACAATCACCGCTTTCTGCCCGGTGCTGTCTGCATACACGTGCATATTATTTGCCTGTGTGCCCAGTTTACCGCTCTGGTCGCTCATTCCCTGCGGCAGGGAGAAGGTGACTTTGCCGTCCAGCAGGCTGACCGGCGTGGTGGCTGCCGTGGCTGCGGCCGCTGGTGCGCCTTTATCTGCGGCAGGTGCATCGGTCGACTTACCGTCACACGCAGCCAGACCGGCGATCAGTACTGCCATTCCCATCATTTTCGCGATATTACGCATCGGGCTTCCTTAAGTGGCCTGTTCACCAGGCTTACATGTTGACTTAACAGCCTTTATGGCAACCTATTCAGGCCACAAATGCAAGTCAGATTATGGCGCGATTTGTGTCTTCCCGGCGACCCGGTTTAGTGCGCACTGATAGCGGAATGCGGGTTGTTTCCTTGTGCTGATAAACGCTTAAGCAGCATATTCAGCAGCATGCCGTACATCGGCAGGAAGAACACCAGGCAGATCAGCACCTTGAAGGTGTAATCCACCATCGCTATTTCTACCCAGTGCTGTGCCATAAAGGCATCGCTGCTTTTGTAGAAAGCGATAAAGAAGAAGGACAGGGTATCGCTGATATTGCCGAGGAACATCGAGGCGACCGGTGCTATCCACCAGCGGCGGTTCTGGCGCAGGCGGTTAAACACATGAACGTCAAGAATTTGCCCCAGCACATACGCCATAAAACTGGCGGTGGCGATACGCGCGACCATGATATTCAGGCTGCTGAGCGCTTCCACGCCTTGCCATTGCGCTTCAAAGAATAACGCCGAGATGACATAGGAAATGGCCAGTGCAGGCACCATCACGGAAAGTATAATCCGTCGTGCCAGCGGCGCGCCAAATATACGGACGGTCAGATCGGTAGCCAGAAAAATAAACGGGAAAGTGAACGCGCCCCAGGTGGTATGGAAACCAAAAATGGAAACGGGTAACTGAACCAGATAGTTACTGGAGGTGATGATGGCGATGTGGAATAGCGAAAGCCATATCAGCGCGGAAAACCGCTGCTGAGCAGTAAAAGAGTACATATATGTGACCTTTTTTTATGAATAAATTGGGGTGAGGGAACCCAAGAAAATTTTTACTTTCGCACCCGTAATGGCGTGCGGCGCGCATAGTACCTGTTTGCGCACCGTTTGCGCAACAGGTCTACCGGTTAATTTTAGCGCAATGAGCCGTGTTTGTTGCGCCAGA
Organism: Rahnella aceris; assembly: GCF_011684115.1. NCBI lineage: Bacteria > Pseudomonadati > Pseudomonadota > Gammaproteobacteria > Enterobacterales > Yersiniaceae > Rahnella > Rahnella aceris. The sequence goes on from NZ_JAADJV010000007.1 coordinate 90,454, forward strand.
AAACCAGCGGGTTAAACTATCCGCCTTTGCCAAACAACCGCCCATTCACGTATGTAGATGTTGAGACACGAAATGACCGACCCCTTTATCAATCCTGACCATCAGCTTGATGCGTTGGGTCTGCGTTGCCCGGAGCCAGTGATGATGGTTCGTAAAGCGGTACGCACCATGCAAGACGGCGAGACGTTATTGATCATCGCTGATGATCCGGCAACGACCCGCGATATTCCCGGTTTCTGCCGTTTTATGGAACATACGCTGCTGGCGTCGGATACCGAAAGCGTGCCGTACCGCTATTTGCTGTGCAAAGGGTTGGCAGAAAAACAGGGCTGATGGCTCAGCCCGTGTTGTTTATTTCGATTTATTGCGCAACAGCCTTAACGCATTGGCGGTCACCAGCGCCGTTGCGCCGGAATCCGCCAGCACCGCCAGCCACAATCCGGTCAATCCCATCAACGTGGTGACCAGGAAAATCGCTTTCAGCCCCAGCGCAATCGTGATGTTCTGACGGATATTCGCCCGTGTAGCACGCGAAAGGCTGATCATCTGCGCCAGCCCGCTCAGGCGGTTATGCGTCAGTGCCGCATCCGCCGTTTCCAGCGCGACGTCCGTTCCGCTTCCCATCGCAATACCGATAGTCGCGGCTTTCATGGCGGGCGCATCGTTAATGCCGTCACCGACCATGGCTACCGGTTTCAGTGCATTCAGCGCGGTGACCGCTGAGACTTTATCCGCAGGCAGTAAGCCCGCACGGAAATCAATGCCGAGCCGGTCAGCGATGGTTTTCGCCGCCCGCGGATTGTCGCCGGTCAGCATGACCGCCGACACGCCGAGCGCTTTGAGTTTCTGCAATGCCTCGGCCGCGTCATCCCGCAGACGATCCTGCATGGCAATCAGCCCGATCGCGTTTTCTTCCTGCAACACCACCACCACGGTTTTTCCGCTGGATTCCCAGTCAGTAATTTGCGCAAGGGTTTCAGTTGTCAGGCTGTTTTCAGCCACACTTTTCGGTGCCAGCACCTGAATTTTGCGGCCTGAAACGAGGCCTTCCACGCCGGAACCGGCCAGCGCGCGGCGATCCTGCGCCGTGAGCGGTAGCGGATTACTGGTTTTTGCACGGGCCAAAATCGCCTGCGCCAGCGGGTGATGCGAACCTTCTTCCACCGCTGATGCCAGACTTAATACTTCGCCTTCGCTGGCGCCGTTCAGCAGTAAAACGTCGGTAACTTCAGGTTTGCCTTCGGTCAGCGTACCGGTTTTATCCAGGGCAACGGTTTGAATCAGCGCCAGCTGTTCCAGCGCTGCACCGCCTTTGATCAATGCACCCTGACGCGTGGCCGCTGCCAGCCCGGACGTAATCGCTGCTGGCGTCGAAATCACCAGCGCACAAGGACAGCCAATCAGCAGCAGCGTCAGCCCGCGGTAAATCCAGGTTTCCCACGATAGCCCCATCGCCAGTGGCGGCACGATAATCACCAGCAACGACATCAGCATAATGACCGGCGTGTAATAGCGGCTGAAAGTATCGAGGAAACGCTCGATCGGCGCACGGCGTTCATCGGCTTCTTCAATCAGTTGCAGGATGCGGTCAATGGCGCTGTTGCCCGGCGCGGAAGCCACTTCGAGGCGTGCCAGCCGGTCAACGCACAGGCTGCCTGCAGGCACTTTTTCACCGGCCAGATGATCCACCGGAACTGATTCGCCGGTCAGCGCGCTTTCGTCGAAACTGGCGGCGCTTTGTAAAACAGCGTCGGCAGGCAGGCGTGCACCTGCCGCGATTTCAATGATATCGCCGGGACGCAAGCTGCTGACCGGCACGGTTTCAGATTTGCCATTCACAATGCGGACAGCGGTATCCGGGATCAGCGCCATCAGCGCTTTTACGCCGCTGCGTGCCCGGCTGGAGGCAAAAGCCTCAAGGCGTTCGCCCACCATAAACAGCAACAGAACCATGGCGGCTTCGGCTGTCGCACCGATAAAGAGTGCGCCGATCGCGGCGATACTCATCAGCGTTTCGATGGCGAATGGCGAACCGGCGCGGGTCTGGCGAATCGCCTGACGCAGTACCGGCCAGAGCCCGACCAGTGTCGTGGCGATAAACGCGATGTTACCCATCTGCGGGTTGAAATGATCGAGCACCCAGCTCAGTAGCATCAGAACCGAAAGAGCGATCAGCGGCAGCGCTTCCTGCAAACGGGAAGGTTCGGCGGTGGGTTTTTCCTGCGGTTTGTCGAGCGATTGCAGGGTAAAACCTGCGGCGGTAACGGCATTTTGCACGTGTTGGGTGATATCAAAACCTGCATCAATCACCAGCTTTTCAGTAGCGAACAGCACTTTAGCGTGGCTGATACCATCAATACCTGAAACGGCTTTTTCAATTTTTCGGGCACAGGCAGGGCAGTCCATACCTTGTACTTTCCAGCTGTATTGCTGACTGCCGGAAAGCGGTGAGGCGGGTTCGTCTTCGCCCGGCGAACCTTCGGCGTTGCCATCGTCCGATGTATGTGAGTGCTCACCTGTTTTTGGCGCACAGCAGCTGTCAGTGGTGGAGCAGGCGGAAACCGCCAGCGGGGGTTTTTCGCTACAGCAGCCAGCCGGATGTGTGCCGGGCTGCGCAATAGCGCCAATTTTGTTGATACGCAGTGCAGGGGTATGTTTGCCCTGACATCCGCAGCGACAGGTGTTGTTTTTTTGCAGTGGGATCATAAAGCCTCCGGTTCGAAACCGAGTGGAATTACCCCCAGTGTAAACGTTGGAGTCGGCTCTAAGGTCAACAAGTATTTTATCAGCGGAACCAGAACGGTTCCGCTGTGGGATATTACAGGTATAACGACCGGACTATCAGGAAGTGCCCGCCGAAATAACAGGCGGCAACCAGCGCGTCGGCGGCGCGGAAGGTGAAGCGGTATCGGCTGAGCAGCCAGAAAATATTCCCCAGCAGTAACAGCGCTGCGCCGCAGAACAGCGAAAACGCCATGTCGGTACTGCGGGCAAAATACTGTTCGCCAGCCAGCCAGACCATCAGCAGGGTCATGGCGATGTAAGTGGTCACTGGCCATCGCAGCTCCGCCAGCCGTGTCCAGATCACTGCGAGAAGTATCGCCCCGATGATCAGTAACGTCAGCGGCAGCGGCCAGAAGAAGGTGATGGTCATCTGGCTGGCGAAACTCAGCGTATACAGCAGATGCGACAGGAAGAAGGCACCGATGGCGTACATGAAGCGTTCTTCAGGCAGCAGTAACAGGCTGTCTGCCACCAGTGTCGCCGCCAGACCCAGTAAGATCAGATAGCTGTAAACGTTGAGTGTCGGCGCCTGCCAGGCCAGCAACAGCAGCAATAGTAAGGTGACGGGTTTAAAGACCCAGCGCTGCCAGCGCGGGCCACGATAGCTGGCGTCAACGAACAACCAGCCAGAGAAAAATACAGCGAGGAATGGCCAACTCATTGTTTATCCTTTTATATTTCAGAACAGAACATAAAACCGATGTCAGGGTCTGCTTGCGGGAAAACACATCCTGTTTTCCTGAACTTGCTTTCAGTGTAGGAGAGAGAGCATGGCGGCGACAATCAGAAATCCCCGTAACGGCGGGTCTGATGAATGTTGGTTTAGGATAGGGGGAATTTACGGCGCAGGGCGCGCCGTAAAAGCGGGGATTACTTTTTGGCTGGCAACGGAGGCTGTTTTTTCTGCCACGCCATCAGTTCGAAGACGCCGAACAGGAAGATGCGGGTTTGCAGCCACGGCCCGATGGTGTCCTTTTCCTTGCCCTGCGTGGCTTTAAGCAGCATCACCTGCAGGCCATGCATAAAGAACATGAAGACAATTGCCACGTCTAAAAAGTATTTGATCGGCTTCGGGAACGGGTGGATCAGGTTAAACGCCAGAAACGCCCAAATACATAACATCAACAACCGACCAATATTGATCAACATCTTACTGCTCCTGTTCTGGTGAGCCGGTTTCAGGCGTCACATCGCGATGATAAAGACGATAAGCAACTTGTCCGGCGACTTTCTCACGGTGTAAGCGCCAGCGGGCAGGCACATCCAGCGTGTCATGTTCGGCTTCTGTTTCGACATAAATCCAGGCTTCATCGGCCAGCCACTGGTTTTGCTCCAGCAGGTTCAGGGTGTCTTGCAGAATGCCTTTGCGGAAAGGCGGATCGAGGAAAACCACATCAAAGGCGCTTCCGGCTTTTGCCAGCCAGTTCAGGGCATTGACGTTAAATACTTTCGCATCACTGGCGTTTAGCAGCGCCAGGTTTTTCTCTAACTGTTGCGCAACCGGGCGCTCAAACTCCAGCAATGTCGCGCTGGCCGCATAACGTGACAAGGCTTCCAGACCGAGTGCGCCGCTGCCTGCAAAACAGTCCAGACAATGTGCGCCCTGTAAAACTGGCGCAAGCCAGTTAAACAGCGTTTCGCGCACGCGATCGGTAGTCGGGCGCAGCCCCGGGCTGTGAGGGACCGGAAGTTTGCGTCCGCGCCATTGTCCGCCAATAATTCGGATCTGGCCTGCGGCGGGCGTGTTGGGTTTCTTTGCCATAGTTCGCTTGTGTCATCCAAAGCCGTCGGGCTTCGTTGCCTATCGTTTGGAGGGCTATTCTACCGGTGTGCGGGCAATGGGCAAATGTTTAACATTGTCGATTGAAAAACCAGCGGAATTCAATACGCGGGCGTGTTGCCCGCAGGGGAAAGTGATAGACTGCCTGACCATAACCCTATTAATAATCCGTTCGCCAGTCATTAACGGCGAGGAGTGAAGTTGTAAAATGGCAAAAGATAAAAAACGCGGTTTCTTCTCCTGGTTCGGTCGTGGCCGTCAGGAAGAAGAGCAGCAGAAGGAAGAAACACGCGAAGAACAGCCGGTTGTCGAAGAACAACTGACGGAAGAACCGGCAGTCCCGGTAGCTCGCGAGGCTGTTACAGAACCTGAAGTTGAAGCAGAAACTGAAACTGAACCGGCCGCACACGTTCAACCTGAGCCTGAAATTGAACCCGAGCCATTTGTTGAGCCGGAACCGGAAATTGTACCCGAACCGCTGACAGAGCCTGAGCTGGAAGACAAACCTGAACCGGTTCGCGAGCAGGCCGCCGCTGAACTGGCAGAAGAAATTGTTCACATCACTGAGCAGGTTGCCGCGCAGCCTGCCGTTGTTGAAGATATCGCTGAAGACGAATTTGTTGAATCGGCAGAAGAAATTGCCGAAGATCTGCGTCAGGACGCCATTGATTCGATTGATGATTCTGTCGCTGTGGAAGAACCCTTACCTGTGGCGCTGGATCCGATTGTGGTGCTGCCCGCCGGTGAAACCGAGCAGGAACGCCCGACCAAAGAAGGGTTCTTCGCCCGTCTGAAACGCAGCCTGGTCAAAACCAAGCAGAATCTCGGCTCCGGTTTCGTTGGTCTGTTCCGTGGTAAGAAAATCGACGACGATCTGTTTGAGGAGCTGGAAGAACAGCTGCTGATCGCCGACGTTGGCGTCGAAACCACCCGAAAAATCATTACTTCACTGACTGAACATGCCTCGCGTAAGCAACTGAAAGACGCAGATGCGCTGTACGGCAAGCTGAAGGAAGAAATGTCCGAAATACTGGCGAAAGTTGACGAGCCACTGGATGTCAGCGGGAAAACCCCGTATGTCATTCTGATGGTTGGCGTAAACGGCGTCGGTAAAACCACCACCATCGGTAAAATGGCGCGCCAGTTTGAAGCACAGGGTAAATCTGTGATGCTGGCAGCAGGCGACACCTTCCGTGCCGCAGCCGTTGAACAGTTGCAAGTCTGGGGTCAGCGTAACAAGATCCCGGTGATTGCGCAGCACACCGGTGCCGATTCCGCGTCGGTTATCTTCGATGCCATTCAGGCGGCGAAAGCCCGCAATATCGACGTGCTGATTGCTGATACCGCCGGGCGTTTGCAAAACAAAACGCACCTGATGGAAGAGCTGAAGAAAATCGTCCGTGTGATGAAGAAGCTCGACGAAGACGCACCGCATGAAGTGATGCTGACGCTCGACGCCAGTACCGGCCAGAACGCAGTGAGTCAGGCCAAATTATTCAACGAAGCCGTCGGGCTGACCGGGATAACGCTGACTAAACTGGATGGCACTGCGAAAGGCGGCGTGATCTTTGCCATCGCCGATCAGTTCAGCATTCCGATCCGTTACATTGGTGTCGGTGAAGGTATCGAAGATTTAAGGCCGTTTAAGGCAGACGATTTTATTGAGGCACTTTTTGCCCGAGAGGATTAATACGGATGATTCGCTTTGAACAGGTCAGTAAAGCTTATCTGGGCGGACGACAGGCGCTTCAGGGCGTCAATTTTCATATCCAGCAAGCAGAAATGGCATTTCTGACCGGACACTCTGGCGCGGGTAAAAGTACCCTGCTGAAGCTGATTTGCGGCATAGAGCGTCCGAGTGCCGGACACATTTTGTTTGGCGGTCATGATATCAGCCGCCTGAAATCCAGCGAAGTGCCGTTCCTGCGTCGTCAGATCGGCATGATCTTTCAGGATCACCACCTGCTGATGGATCGTACCGTGTATGACAACGTGGCGATGCCGCTGATCATTTCCGGTGCAAGCAGTGAAGATATCCGCCGCCGCGTGTCGGCTGCGCTGGATAAAGTCGGATTACTGGATAAAGCGAAGAACTTGCCAATCCAGCTTTCCGGCGGTGAACAACAGCGTGTGGGCATTGCCCGTGCGGTGGTGAACAAGCCCGCAGTGCTGCTGGCGGATGAACCGACCGGTAACCTCGATGGCGAATTGTCGGAAGGCATTTTGCGTCTGTTCGAAGAATTTAACCGCGTCGGCGTTACCGTGCTGATGGCGACGCATGATGTGGGTCTGATTGCCCGTCGTAATTACCGCACGCTGACGCTGAGTCAGGGGCGTATGTCGGGAGGGGTGTACTAATGGCGAACAGTCCGAATCCGGCTAAAACCGCAAAAAGCGCCCGTGCCGCAAAAAGCAAAGCGTTGCAGGGCGGCTGGCGTGAACAGTGGCGCTATGCCTGGATGAACGCGCTGGCTGACATGCTGCGTCAGCCGCTGGCGACGCTGCTGACGGTGATGGTGATCGCCATTTCCCTGACGCTGCCGAGCGTGTGTTATCTGGTGTGGAAAAACGTCAGTACGGCGGCGGAGCAGTGGTATCCGACGCCACAACTGACCGTTTATCTCGATAAAGCGCTGGATGATGACGCCGCAGAAAACGTGGTCAAAACCCTGAAAACCGAAGCGGGCGTGGATAAAGTTAATTATCTGTCCCGTGAAGAGGCGATGGGTGAATTCCGCAACTGGTCAGGCTTTGGCGGCGCAATGGATATGCTGGAGCAAAACCCGTTGCCAGCGGTGGCGATCATCACGCCTAAAATGAATTTCCAGGACTCTGCGACACTCAGCACCTTGCGCGACCGCGTGGCGGCTGTGCATGGCGTGGATGAAGTGCGGATGGACGACAGTTGGTTTGCCCGTCTTGCGGCGCTGACCGGTCTGGTCGGGCAGATTGCGGCGATGATCGGCATTCTGATGGTGATCGCCGTCTTCCTCGTTATTGGTAACAGTGTGCGACTGAGCATCTTCAGCCGCCGCGATACCATTAACGTGATGAAGCTGATTGGCGCGACCGATGGCTTTATTTTGCGGCCGTTCCTCAACGGTGGCGCGATGCTCGGTTTCACCGGTGCATTGTTATCACTCATCCTCTCGGAAGTGCTGGTGTTGCGGCTTGAGAGCGTGGTGACGCAGGTTGCGCAGGTCTTCGGCACCACCTTTGACCTGCATGGTCTGGGCTGGGACGAAAGCCTGTTACTGCTGATCGTTTCCGCGATGATTGGCTGGATTGCCGCCTGGCTGGCGACGGTTCAACATTTACGGCGATTTACACCACAGTAGTGATAATTTGCTATAATGTCCCCCTGCGGCTCAGTAATTGTGTCTCAGGGGGAAGCTGTTTCAGGTCAGCCCGCCACATCATTTTCCTGCTTTCCCCGTAATGGCACAAATTCACTATCCAATAGTCAGTCTGTCACTTACAGTCTTCAGACTGTTGAATCTTTCCGTGAACTTTATGTAAAATTCGTGGTCGTAGAGCAGCGAATATGAAGGGCTCGGCGTTGCTTTGTTGTCGCCTTTAAGGCCAGCAATGTCGCGGTATCATCCCGCAGCAACGTGGTATAAAACCTGCATTACGTCATACATGAGAGGCTTTAATGACCAAAGAAATGCGCACTTTAGCATTAGTACCCCAAGGTAGCCTGGAAGCCTATGTTCGGGCGGCCAATGCCTATCCTATGCTCACCGCAGAGGAAGAACGGGCGCTGGCTGAACGGCTGCATTACAACGGTGATCTGGAAGCAGCGAAAGAGCTGATCCTGTCTCACCTGCGCTTTGTTGCTCACATTGCCCGCAACTATTCAGGCTACGGTTTGCCTCAGGCAGACCTTATCCAGGAAGGGAATATCGGCCTGATGAAAGCGGTTCGCCGTTTTAATCCGGAAGTCGGTGTCCGTCTGGTATCCTTTGCCGTGCATTGGATCAAAGCGGAAATTCACGAATATGTGCTGCGTAACTGGCGCATCGTGAAAGTCGCTACCACCAAAGCGCAGCGTAAGCTGTTCTTCAACCTGCGTAAGAACAAACAGCGTCTGGGCTGGTTCAGCCACGACGAAGTCGAGCACGTCGCCCGCGAACTGGGTGTGACGAGCAAAGATGTGCTGGAAATGGAATCACGCATGGCCGCACAGGACATGACGTTTGATCCGACGCCGGATGATGAACCACGCGACGGCGCAGCGATGGCACCGATGCTGTATCTGCAAGACAAGAGTTCTGACTTTGCAGAAACTATCGAAGAAGATAACTGGGATCAGGACGCCACCGACAAACTTTCCTCTGCAATGGAAGGTCTGGACGAACGCAGTCAGGATATCATTCGTGCCCGCTGGTTAGACGACGAAAACAAATCGACCCTGCAGGAGCTTGCCGATAAATACGGTGTGTCTGCAGAACGTGTTCGTCAGCTGGAAAAGAACGCGATGAAAAAACTGCGTATGGCGATCGAAGCCTGATCCCCGCAACGCAAAACGAAAAAGCGACCTTCGGGTCGCTTTTTTTATGACTGAAAATCCGCGCGGGCAGGCTGTGCTCAGGATTTTTTCCAGACATTGCCTTCACGTACAAAACCGCAGGCCAGCATAAATGCATCCAGCACGGGTTCCGGATCCGCTTTCATCGTCCAGCTTTCCACCTGCGGCAGTTGCGCCTGCACATCTTCCATCAGATACAATCCGACACCGCGACGGCGCGTGACTTCGCGCACCAGCAAATCACTCAGTTCAGCCTGATTACCGTCGAGCCTGATTTTCACTGCGCCCAGAATGCGTTCATTAAACACCGCAGCGAACAGCGCGCGGTTATTTTGCAGGCTGGCTTGCCAGTCACTTTCAGTTTGCTCCGGCCAGATTTTTGCCAGGTCGATCAGGTCCTGCACGCTGAGCGACGTCAGTTTTTGGATAGTTAATTTCATGATGCGCAAGGTCAGAAAAAGGGAGCGTCAGTGTAGCGGAATCCACTAGAAATCGGGCGTAACTTTTTTTGTACAGTAACAGGTCGAAAAGTTTTTTAGTGATCTCTGCATAAGCGATAAATGTTGGCTTTAATCAATAAAGCCAGTGTTAACGACTGATTGTTTAAATCTACACCGCCTTTTCAGCCAAATAAAATTCTGTTTACACCTCATATTTCTGATTGTGCTATTTGATTTGCAGAAGAAAATTCCTGTTTAATGATATGAATTATAAAGTCTTATTCGAAAATAAGACGAAATAAGCCGGTAACTCGTTATTACTTATACTAAATTTCCTAAGTGATGATGTTTTGAACAGGCAACAAAGAGCAAACCACAACACACACATGAACGGGGTAATCGGATGAAAGTAACAAAGGGTAAGATCTGGCTGGCAGGGTGTATTGCATTAGCAATGAGTCAGGCGGCGTTCGCAAAAGACATCAAAGTCGCCATTGTCGGTGCTATGTCAGGTCCGGTCGCCCAGTACGGTGACATGGAGTTTACGGGGGCAAAACAAGCGATCGCTGATATCAATGCCAAAGGCGGCGTGAAGGGCGACAAACTGGTTGGCGTGGAATATGACGATGCCTGTGATCCGAAACAAGCCGTTGCGGTTGCCAACAAAGTGATCAACGACGGTATTCGTTACGTGATCGGTCACCTGTGTTCTTCTTCCACTCAGCCCGCTTCCGACATCTATGAAGATGAAGGCGTGCTGATGATCACCCCGGCGGCGACTAACGCTGACCTGACCACCCGTGGTTATAAAATGGTGATGCGCACTACTGGCCTGGATTCTGATCAAGGCCCGACCGCAGCGAAATACATCCTCGACACTATCAAACCAAAACGTATCGCCGTGGTGCATGATAAACAGCAATACGGTGAAGGCCTGGCCCGTTCTGTACAGGATGCGCTGAAAAAAGGCGGCGGCAACGTTGTCCTGTTTGAAGGCGTGACCGCAGGCGACAAAGACTTCTCCACACTGGTGGCGCGTCTGAAGAAAGAAAACGTCGATTTCGTTTATTTCGGCGGCTATTACCCGGAAATGGGGCAGATCCTGCGTCAGTCAAAACAAGCCGGTCTGGCAGCTAAATTCATGGGCCCGGAAGGTGTGGGCAACTCCTCACTGTCTAACATTGCCGGTGATGCTTCTGAAGGCATGCTGGTGACCCTGCCAAAACGTTATGATCAGGTACCGGCTAACCAGCCAATTGTGGATGCCCTGAAAGCCAAGAAACTGGATCCAACCGGTCCGTTCGTCTGGACGACTTACGCCGCATTGCAGGCGCTGACTACCGGTATGGAACGCAGCGGCAGCATGGAACCGGCAGATATCGCCAAAAACCTGAAATCAGCGCCAGTGGATACCGTGATGGGCCCGCTGAGCTGGGATGCAAAAGGTGACCTGAAAGGATTCGAATTCGGTATTTTCGAGTGGCATAAAGACGGCACGTCTACCCCAATCAAATAAAACCGCACCAAAGTGGTTCTCCGCTCCCTCCCCTGCGAAGGGGAGGGCTGGGGTGGGGTAGTAATGGCAACGGCGTTGTTTGCAAAACCCCCTCCCAACCTCCCCCTTCGCAGGGGGAGGAGTAGCACAAGTTATCAAACCCTTGATTAATAAGGATAGGGTATGTCAGAGCAGTTCCTCTATTTCATTCAGCAGATGTTCAACGGTGTCACGTTGGGCAGTACTTATGCGCTGATCGCCATTGGTTACACCATGGTTTACGGCATTATCGGCATGATCAACTTCGCCCACGGCGAGGTGTATATGATCGGCAGTTATGTCTCCTTTATTGTTATCGCCGCCCTGATGATGATGGGTATCGACGCCAGCTGGTTGCTGATCGGTGCCGGTTTTATCGCCGCGATTGTAATTTCCAGTGCCTATGGCTGGAGTATTGAACGCGTGGCGTATAAGCCGGTGCGTAACTCCAAGCGGTTAATTGCACTGATTTCTGCCATCGGGATGTCAATTTTTCTGCAAAACTACGTCAGCCTCACGCAGGGCTCACGCGATCTCGCCTTACCGAGTCTGGTGACCGGTCAGTGGAAACTGGGTGAAACCAACGGCTTTGCGGCGACCATAAGCACCATGCAGCTGATTATCTGGGTCGTCACGTTTGTCGCGATGCTGGCGCTGACGCTGTTCATCCGTTATTCGCGTATGGGCCGTGCCTGTCGTGCCTGCGCCGAAGACCTCAAAATGGCCAGCCTGCTGGGGATCAGCACTGACCGCGTGATTTCGCTAACCTTCGTTATTGGCGCGTTAATGGCGGCCGTAGCGGGCGTTCTGCTCGGTCAGTTCTACGGCGTAATCAATCCGTATATCGGCTTCATGGCCGGTATGAAAGCTTTCACCGCCGCGGTTCTTGGTGGGATCGGCAGTATTCCGGGGGCGATGATCGGCGGCCTGATTCTGGGCGTGGCTGAAGCGCTGACCTCAGCGTATCTGAGCACCGAATACAAAGACGTGGTTTCCTTTGCACTGCTGATCGTCGTGTTGCTGGTGCTGCCGACCGGTATTCTGGGTCGTCCGGAGGTTGAGAAAGTATGAAGCGCCTGAATCTGTTAAATGCGCTGGTCTCCGCTTTCGTCCTGCTGGTGCTGGCCGCATTCATCATGGGATTGCAGCTGAGCCTCGACGGCACAAAACTGGTGGTCAACGGCGCCGGTGAAGTGCGCTGGACGTGGATTGCCATCGGCTGCGCCATCGTGTTCGTATTCCAGCTATTCCGCCCGATGGTCAGCAGCGGCCTGAAAAAGGTCTCGGGTCCGGGCTGGGTTTTGCCGAGCTTTGATGGCTCGACGCCGAAACAAAAACTGCTGGCGCTGGTGCTGATTATCGCCGCTATCGCCTGGCCGTTTATCGTCTCGCGCGGCACGGTGGATATCGCCACGCTGACGCTCATCTACATAATGCTCGGCCTCGGTCTGAACGTGGTGGTCGGATTGTCCGGCCTGCTGGTGCTGGGTTACGGCGGCTTTTATGCCATCGGCGCTTACACCTACGCGCTGCTCAATCACTATTACGGCATCGGATTCTGGGAAGCCTTACCGCTGGCCGGTCTGGTATCGGCGGCGTTTGGTTTCCTGCTTGGCTTCCCGGTTCTGCGGCTGCGCGGTGACTATCTGGCGATTGTGACGCTGGGCTTTGGGGAAATCGTCCGCATCCTGCTGCTCAATAATACCGAACTGACCGGCGGACCGAACGGCATCAGCCAGATCCCGAAACCCACGCTGTTCGGGCTGGAATTCAGCCGTACGCCGCGCGACGGCGGCTGGGATACCTTCAGCAACTTCTTTAATGTTACGTATGATCCCAGCGACCGCATTATTTTCCTGTACATGGTGGCGCTGTTGCTGGTGATTGCCACATTGTTCATCATCAACCGTTTGCTGCGTATGCCGCTCGGCCGTGCATGGGAAGCCTTGCGTGAAGATGAAATTGCCTGCCGTTCACTGGGCCTGAACCCGACCCGCATCAAACTGACCGCGTTCACCATCAGCGCTGCGTTTGCCGGTTTTGCCGGTACGCTGTTTGCGGCGCGTCAGGGCTTTGTCAGCCCGGAATCCTTCACCTTTGCGGAATCCGCTTTCGTGCTGGCTATCGTCGTGCTCGGCGGGATGGGCTCGCAGTTTGCAGTCATTCTGGCGGCTATTTTGCTGGTGGTTTCCCGCGAACTGATGCGTGATCTCAACGAGTACAGCATGTTACTGCTCGGCGCATTAATGGTGCTGATGATGATCTGGCGTCCGCAGGGATTACTGCCGATGAAGCGCCCGCAACTGAAACTGAAGCTGTCTAAGCAACAAATCGCGGATCAGGGGGAAAAGGCATGAGTTCGCAACCTCTGTTAGCGGTTGAAGGGTTGATGATGCGTTTTGGCGGCCTGCTGGCGGTCAACAATGTGGCGCTGAACCTCAATCAGGGCGAAATTGTTTCGCTGATCGGCCCGAACGGTGCCGGTAAAACCACGGTATTTAACTGCCTGACCGGTTTCTACAAACCGAGCGGCGGCACCATTAAACTGCGTGATCAGCATCTGGAAGGTTTACCGGGGCAGAAAATTGCCCGCATGGGCGTGGTACGTACTTTCCAGCACGTGCGTCTGTTCCGTGAAATGACGGTGATCGAAAACCTGCTGGTCGCGCAGCATCAGCACCTGAAAAGCGGCGTGCTGGCTGGGCTGTTCAAAACGCCGGGCTTTCGTCGCGCTGAAGCCGATGCTTTGGATCGCGCTGCTGACTGGCTGGAACGTGTCGGATTGCTCGAGCTGGCAAACCGTCAGGCGGGTAATCTGGCTTACGGCCAGCAACGCCGTCTGGAAATTGTCCGCTGCATGGTGACGCGTCCTGAAATCCTGATGCTCGACGAACCGGCTGCCGGTCTTAACCCGCGTGAAACCGAAGAGCTGAACCAGCTGATTGCCGAATTGCGTAACCAGCACAACGTGTCTGTTCTGCTGATTGAGCACGACATGAAACTGGTAATGGGTATTTCCGACCGCATCTACGTAGTGAATCAGGGCACGCCGCTGGCACAAGGCACACCGGCTGAAATTCGTAATAATCCTGACGTGATCCGCGCCTATTTAGGCGAAGGTTAATGGGCGAAGGCTAAGGGACAGAACAAGATGTTGTCATTTAATCAGGTATCCGCCCATTACGGCAAAATTCAGGCGCTGCATGAAGTCAGCCTGAGTATTAATAAAGGGGAAATCGTCACGCTGATCGGCGCGAACGGCGCGGGTAAAACCACACTACTTGGCAGTTTATGTGGCGAACCACGTGCGACGAATGGCTCGATTATTTTCGAAGGGAAAGACATCACGCAGTGGCAGACCGCCAAAATCATGCGTGGCGATATCGCGATTGTGCCGGAAGGCCGCCGCGTGTTCTCACGCATGACGGTGGAAGAGAATCTGGCGATGGGCGGTTTCTTTGCCACACGCGATCAGTATCAGGAACGGCTGGAGCGCGTGTTTACGTTGTTCCCGCGCCTGAAAGAGCGTCGTGTGCAGCGGTCAGGCACCATGTCCGGCGGTGAGCAACAGATGCTGGCGATTGGCCGTGCGCTGATGAGCCAGCCACGTTTGCTGCTGCTCGATGAGCCGTCGCTGGGGCTGGCGCCCATCATCATCCAGCAGATTTTCGATACTATCCAGCAATTGCGCGAAGAAGGAATGACCATCTTCCTGGTCGAGCAAAACGCCAATCAGGCGCTGAAACTCGCTGATCGTGGTTACGTTCTGGAGAATGGTCATGTGGTGCTGGAAGATACCGGTGCGGCATTGCTGGCGAACGAAGCGGTGCGTGCGGCCTATCTTGGCGCATAAATTGGCATCGGATTTTAAAAATCTGTGTTAAATCTAACAAACCGCACGGCAAGCGCTTTGCGGTTTTTATTTTGTCTATAAATTAACATCTCTTACATTCGTATAACTTTGCACATCATCAGGAACATGTCATGAACACAGAAGGTTTACTCGCCGCCCGTATGGTCAGGCTTAAAAGTTCAGCCATCCGGGAATTGCTGAAACATAGCAAGATGGAAGGCGTTATTTCGCTGGCGGGTGGTATTCCTTCTTCGGCGCTTTTTGATTTCGACGGCCTGCGTGAAGCCACACAGCTGGCCATTACTGAACAGCCGGAACATGCATTCCAGTATGGTCTGACCGAAGGCAGTTATACGCTGCGTGAGCGTATTGCTGAGCTTTGTCAGGAGCGTGGTGTGGTTGCGCAGCCTGAAGATATCGTGGTCACTGCAGGCTCCCAGCAGGCGCTGGACTTGGTGATGCGCGCCGTGGTGAACCCCGATGATGTTTTCGTGGTGGAGCGCCCGACCTATCTGGCGGCGTTACAAACCCTGGAACTGGCTGAAGCTAAACTGCTGTCCGTCGGTTCTGATGGCGACGGCATGATTGTTGATGAGCTGGCGGAACGCCTAAAAACGCAGAAGATTAAAGGCGTGTATCTGGTGCCAACGTTCGGAAACCCGAGCGGCGTAACCCTGAGCCGTGCCCGTCGTGAGCAACTGGTGAAACTGGCAGCACAGCACGAATTCCTGATTGTCGAAGATGACCCGTACGGCGAACTGCGTTTCACCGACGAACGCCAGCCGACGCTGTTTGAGCTGTCGAAAGCGATGTTTGGTCACGCGGATAACATCATCTATACCTCAACGTTTTCCAAAATTCTGGCGCCGGGCCTGCGTCTGGGCTGGGTCATTATGCCAGACTGGTTGCTGCATAAAGTCGCCATCATCAAACAGGCCGCAGATCTGCATGCCAGCGCGCTGTCGCAGACCATTGCGGAATATTATCTCGGTCTGGGTCGTCTGCCGAAGCAGATCGAAACCATCCGTGCGGCGTATAAAAATAAATGCCAGATCATGGCCGGACTGCTGGAACGCGAGCTGGGCGATGTGCTGACGTTTGAATATCCGAAAGGCGGCATGTTCCTGTGGGCGCGTTTCCGCGAGCCGCGTAACTGCGCTGACTGGATGAAAAAGACGCTGGAGCAGGGCGTGGTGTTTGTCCCGGGTGAATTCTTCTATGCCGATAATCCGGATCACTCCACCTTCCGTCTGTCATTCGCCACCGCGACCGAAGAGCAAATGTACGAGGCAGTCGCCCGTTTGAAACGCGCCCTGTAATCCCTCTTTTTTCGTATTCCCTGAGGCGCATTGTTAACCCGATGCGCCTTATTTTTTGAGTCATCGCTCTGGTACCAGAAAAACCAGGGGCGTCTGAAGGTAAACCTCTATCTGCCAGACAGCCAGGGGCAGTTGCTGGCAGGTACAGTACCTCATTCATATTGCTCCCTGATATTCCACGGTATACCGCACATTTAATAAAAAAAATTGAATTTATAACACTTGGTCATTTAACCCTTATTGTATTAAGGTCATGTCAACACGAAATCAGGGAGGTTTATCGTGGCAGATATCAATAACGTTTCAAGTGATATAGACGATGTTGCAAATAGAATTTCAGATATCATCATGTCCCCAGCCACAATTACCGGATTAATAAATGGAGCGCTTACCGTTCCTTTAGATATGGGTTACCTGGCCATAGGATATTTTGATACAGATTCCCGTTTTGCACATCAGACACAGCGTTTTCGCATGGCTGAAGCAATACATAATGACATACTCAATTACAAGCATATAACAAATGCGGTAGAGATCATATTTAAAGAATTCGATAAATATGCTTCAGTGACCAAACAAAATAATGTCTATCGTGGCGTGGCATCCTCGATTGCCGGGCGTTTACTTACCGCGAAACTTATTGCGGTGATTGGTGCTGCTGTGCTGGCGAGAGTGTCATTTATCGGTGCACAAAGTGCCAAAAACTGGATTGGCAGGGTGACGATGATTTTGCTTATAGGGGGAATGAGTGAGCGCTCAATAAGAAAATCAGAAAGCCTTGCCATCGAAGCACCGGAGATTTACTGGCTCCTTCGACCCCATGATTATGACCTTACCTACTTTCTTTTTGAACCCGCTGTTAAGCCGTTCATCGATGCGGTGCACATAGGTGCTACGCGCGGACAGCCTGCGTTTGACAGGATAATCGATGCTGTAGGGCGAAAACTGCATGTCACACAATAAACCGCTTCTTGTTGTCGCAAAAGGCGCAGCGAAATGGGTGATATTTGCCGTCGTCAACGTATGGGATTTTTTTGAATCTGTGCTTTTTGTTGGCGGGTTAATCGGAAGCCTTATGCTGCCAGTTGTGTGGCCTATGAAATTCGTTTATGCCGCAGGATGGCTGGTTTGTTTCTTCTGTGTATCAAAGTGCATCGGAAAAATAGAAGGCTATAGGAAAAAAAAGCCGAAACATTAAATTAAGGAAATAAAAATGTCTAATCCTGCTTATTTGTGGTTAACGGATGAAAATGGTTCTCCTGTTATCGGAAGTTGTAATGTTCACGGGCGTGTGGGTTCTATTGAAGTGAAGTCACTTTCACACCACCTGACAGTTCCGACGGATAGAAATACTGGAAAATTGACAGGTACGCGTATTCATACACCGATATTATTTCAAAAGGAATTTGATCGCACGACGCCAATACTTTACCGTACGATTAGTCAGGGAATTACGCTTAAATCTGCTGAGTTTAAGATGTATCACATATTAGACGCGGGTGTAGAAGCAGAGTATTTCAACATTCGCATGGAAAATGTGAAGATCACCGGAATTACTCCTAGCCTTCATCCCGGTTCGGGAACAGGAACGCATCTGGAAAATATTGAAATGCGCTATGAGTCAATTCAATGGAAATATGTCGATGGGAACATAATATTTAAAGACAGTTGGAATGAACGCACCGTAGCATAAATCTAATAAGATAAGCCGTCCTGCGGACGGTTTTTCCTAACGTTTAACCGGCATGAACCTCATTTTCTGCCATCTGTCTGTCATCCCCGCTTAACTTTCCCGTAACCTTATTGTCATTTTTCCGTGTCATTTTACCTCCCGACTCTACCCGGCTTACTTCAGGCTGCACTTGCAGCACACCAGCAGAATTCAGGAGACAGGCATGTTCATCAACCTCAAAAAAACGGTCATTGGCACCGCGCTGACGCTGGCTTTCAGCGCCAATGCTTTCGCTGTGACAGAAATCCCTTTCTGGCACTCTATGGACGGCGAATTAGGCAAAGAAGTGAACTCGCTGGCGGACCGTTTTAACCAGACGCACCCTGATGTCAAAATCATGCCTGTCTACAAAGGCAAATACGACGAAAGCCTGGCGGCCGGTATTGCCGCGTACCGCACCGGTAATGCGCCTGCGATTTTGCAGGTTTACGAAGTGGGCACCGCGACCATGATGGCCAGCAAAGCCATCAAACCGGTTTACGAAGTGTTCAGCGATGCAGGCATTAAAGAAGACGTTTCCCAGTTCGTGCCGACCGTTTCCGGTTATTACTCCGATTCCAAAGGCCGTCTGCTGTCCCAGCCTTTCAACAGCTCCACACCGGTGCTGTATTACAACAAAGATGCCTTTAAGAAAGCCGGTCTGAACCCGGATCAGCCGCCGAAAACCTGGCAGGATATGGCTGCGTACACCGAGAAATTGCGTGAAGCGGGCATGAAATGTGGTTACGCCAGCGGCTGGCAGGGTTGGATCCAGATTGAGAACTTCAGTGCCTGGCACGGTCTGCCAATCGCCACCAAAAACAACGGCTTCGATGGCACCGATGCGGTTCTGGAATTCAACAAACCCGAGCAAATCAAACACATCCAGATGCTTGAAGATATGAACAAGAAAGGTGATTTCACCTATTTTGGTCGTAAAGACGAATCCACCGCCAAGTTCTATAACGGCGATTGCGCGATGACTACCGCGTCTTCCGGTTCACTGGCTGACATCCGTCAGTATTCTAAATTCAACTACGGCGTAGGCATGATGCCTTACGACGCAGACATCAAAGGCGCACCGCAAAACGCCATCATCGGCGGTGCAAGCCTGTGGGTGATGAACGGCAAAGACAAAGACACCTACAAAGGCGTTGCCGAATTCCTGCAATTCCTGACCACGCCGGAAATCGCAGCCGAATGGCATCAGAAAACCGGTTATCTGCCGGTGACGACTGCCGCGTATGAGCTGACCAGGAAAGAAGGCTTCTACGAGAAGAACCCGGGTTCTGACGTCGCCACCCGCCAGATGCTGAACAAGCCACCGTTGCCGTTCACCAAAGGTCTGCGTCTGGGCAACATGCCTCAGATCCGTACCATCCTGGATGAAGAGCTGGAAAGCGTGTGGAGCGGCAAGAAAACGGCGAAAGAAGCGTTAGACACTGCAGTACAGCGCGGGAACTTACTGTTACGTCGCTTCGAAGCTTCTACTAAGTAATCCAGTTTTGCTCCCTCCCCTGCGAAGGGGAGGGCTGGGGTGGGGTATTCAAGACAACTCAGTCGCTTGCCAAACCCCCTCCCAACCTCCCCCTTCGCAGGGGGAGGAGCCAAAAGCCAAATTCAAAACCAACCTGGTTTGCTCCCTTTCGGGGAGTCTTTTATATCAACGAGTAAACCATCATGAGTTCACACCGTCCCGGTTTTGGTTGCAGCTGGTTGCCCTACGCGCTGGTTTTGCCGCAGCTGTTAATCACCGCGATATTCTTCCTGTGGCCTGCCGGTCAGGCGCTGTGGTATTCGGTGCAGACGCTGGATCCGTTCGGCTTATCCAGTACCTTTGCCGGTCTGACTAACTTCGTGCAGCTTTTTCAGGACTCGTACTATCTCGATTCTTTCTACACCACGCTAAAATTCAGTTTTATGGTGGCGTTTATCGGGCTGGCCGTTTCGCTGTTTTTCGCGGCGCTGGTCGATCACGTTGTGCGCGGCAGCCGGATTTATCAGACGCTGATGATCCTGCCATACGCCGTTGCGCCTGCGGTGGCCGCCGTCTTGTGGATGTTCTTGTTCAGCCCCGGTCTGGGCCTGATTACTCATTTCCTCGGCTCGATAGGCTACAACTGGAACCACGCGCAAAACAGCGGTCAGGCGATGTTCCTGGTGGTACTGGCATCGGTCTGGAAGCAAGTCAGTTACAACTTCCTGTTCTTCCTGGCAGCGTTGCAGTCGATTCCTAAATCGCTGGTGGAAGCAGCGGCTATCGATGGCGCAGGCCCGGTTCGCCGTTTCTTCAATCTGGTATTGCCGCTGATTTCGCCGGTCAGTTTCTTCCTGCTGGTGGTCAATCTGGTGTACGCCTTCTTCGATACTTTCCCGGTGATTGATGCTGCGACGGCCGGTGGCCCGATGCAGGCGACCACCACCCTGATTTACAAAGTATATCGCGAAGGTTTCTCCGGTCTGGACTTGTCCAGTTCTGCCGCCCAGTCCGTGATTCTGATGCTGCTGGTTTGCGGCCTGACGTTCATTCAGTTTCGCTTTGTCGAGCGTAAGGTGCGTTATCAATGATTGAAAACCGCAGAGGGCTGGATATCTTCAGCCACATCATGCTGCTGCTCGGCGTGCTGGTGATCCTCTTTCCGCTGTACGTCGCGTTTGTGGCAGCGTCGCTGGACAACAAACAGATTTTTGACGTGCCGATGACGCTGATCCCGGGCACGCACTTGTGGGAAAACATCACCACGATCTGGACGCAGGGGGCGGGTAACAGCAGTCCGGCATTCGGACGGATGCTGATCAACAGCTTCATCATGGCGATGGTCATCACCGTCGGTAAAATTTCGGTGTCGATGCTCTCGGCTTACGCCATTGTCTACTTCCGCTTTCCGCTGCGTAACCTGTTCTTCTGGCTGATTTTCATGACGCTGATGCTGCCGGTAGAAGTGCGTATTTTCCCGACCGTCCAGGTGATCGCCAATCTGCATATGCTCGACAGTTACACCGGCCTGACGTTGCCGCTGATGGCCTCGGCGACCGCCACCTTCCTGTTCCGCCAGTTCTTTATGACCTTACCGGATGAGCTGCTGGAGGCGGCGCGTATCGACGGCGCGGGCGCGATGCGCTTCTTCTGGGACATTGTGCTGCCGCTGTCGAAAACCAATCTTGCGGCACTGTTTGTCATCACCTTCATCTATGGCTGGAACCAATATTTATGGCCGATCCTGATCACCAGCGATGTCTCGATGGGCACGGCGGTGGCGGGGATTAAAAGCATGATTTCCTCCGGCGACGGCTCGACCCAATGGAATCAGGTGATGGCGGCCATGATCCTGACCTTATTGCCACCGCTGGCGGTGGTGCTCCTGATGCAGCGCTGGTTTGTGCGCGGTCTGGTAGACAGTGAGAAGTAAACTGAAATGGCAAATTTGAAATTACAGGCAGTGACCAAATCCTACGACGGCAAAAACCAGATTATCCAGAGTATTGATCTGGATGTCGCCGACGGCGAATTCATCGTGATGGTCGGGCCGTCGGGCTGCGGAAAATCCACCCTGCTGCGTATGGTGGCCGGGCTGGAGCGCACTACCTCCGGTGATATCTATATCAACGACCAGCGCGTCACCGAACTGGAACCGAAAGATCGCGGTATTGCGATGGTGTTCCAGAACTATGCGCTGTATCCGCATATGAGCGTGTTCGACAACATGGCATATGGCCTGAAAATTCGCGGCTTCGGTAAAGCGCAGATCCTCGCCCGCGTCGAGGAAGCGGCCCGTATTCTTGAACTCGGCCCGTTGCTGAAACGCAAACCGCGTGAGCTTTCCGGCGGGCAGCGTCAGCGTGTAGCGATGGGACGCGCTATCGTGCGTGAACCGGCGGTATTCCTGTTTGATGAACCGCTGTCCAATCTCGACGCTAAACTGCGTGTGCAGATGCGCCTTGAACTGCAACAGCTTCACCGCCGTTTGCGTACCACCAGTTTGTACGTCACGCACGATCAGGTCGAAGCCATGACGCTGGCGGAACGCGTGATCGTGATGAACAAAGGCATTGCCGAACAAATCGGTACGCCGTCTGAAGTTTACCGCCGTCCGGCAAGTCTGTTTGTTGCCAGCTTTATCGGCTCTCCGGCCATGAATTTATTGCCGGGCCAGCTGACCACTGATGGTACATCGCTGGTAATGGAAGACGGATTCGAACTGCCGCTGCCGGTTCCACGCCCGGAATGGGGAGGCCGCGAACTGACAGTGGGCATCCGTCCTGAACATATTCATCTGACTGATGATTCGCAGAAGGGGATCCCGATGGTGCTGAATACGCTGGAACTGCTGGGCGCGGATAATCTGGCGCACGGCAAACTGGCGGACAGCGGTGTCGTGGTGCGTTTGTCGCATGAAGTGTTCCCGACAGCAGGCTCGTTGTTGCGCTTGGATTTCCCGGCGAAAGCGTTACACTTTTTCGATACTCACAGCGGATTACGGATGGAATAAACATGAAAGCCTGGCCATATCCTCGCATTGTGGCACATCGTGGTGGCGGCGCACTGGCACCGGAAAATACACTGGCAGCCATCGACACGGGCGCCAGATACGGTCACACCATGATCGAATTTGACGCCAAACTGGCGCAAGGCGGGGAAATCTTCCTGTTGCATGACGATACCCTGAACCGCACCAGCAACGGCTGGGGCGTGGCCGGTGAATTGCCGTGGGAAAAACTCGAAAAGCTCGATGCCGGTAACTGGTACAGCGCCGCTTTTAAAGGCGAGAAATTACCGCTGCTGGCGCAGGTAGCCGAACGCTGTGCGCGCCATCACATGATGGTGAATATTGAGATCAAACCCACCACCGGAACCGATGAGAAAACCGGCACCGACGTCGCGCTGGCCGCCCGGGAGTTGTGGAAAGATCAGGCCGTTCCGCCGTTGCTTTCCTCGTTTGAATTCGACGCGCTGGTTGCCGCCAAAAAAGCCGCACCGGAATTACCGCGTGGCTTGCTGATCGACGAATGGCACGAAAACTGGAAAGCGCTGACTGACGAACTGGAATGCGTTTCCCTGCATCTTAATCACAAATTGCTCAACGAAGAACGGGTTAAAGCCATCAAAGACGCCGGGCTGCATATTCTGGTGTACACGGTGAATAATCCGGCGCGTGCCCGCGAATTGCTGGGCTGGGGCGTGGACTGTATTTGTACCGATAAGATTGATGTGATCGGGCCGGATTTTATCTGACAGGAATAAGGCGCGGATCCCGCGCCTTAATTATTTTACCGCTGAGAATACTCAGTGTTTGAGCAGGCGCGGGAGTTGGTTATCCAGTTCCAGCAGGCAGGAATCCATATATTTCTCTGTGGTTTTGGTGACCAGCGCATAGTTATTTTCCTGCCAGTCAGCAAGCGGGGCGGTCACGACAGTTGGCGTACATTCTGCAATAACCCATGCGGAGAACATATTCGCATCTTCAGGCTTTTTATAGAATTTAATGGTGTAACGCAACTCGTAGTCCGAGTTGGCGCTGGAGAGGTCTTTATAAACCAGTAACCACTGTGCAGCCACAATATTCAGATTGTTTTTATACTGATAGCCGTTGCCATTTTTTTGCAGCCAGTTTGTGATGAGCGGCCTGGCCCGGGGTGTCAGATAGTTTTTCGTCGGTTCAGGCAGGGTTTTGATTTCAGACCCTTTCAGGTTTTCCTTACTGAAGGTATTCACGGCAATACCGCCGGCAAGCACAGAAGTCAGGACATTAAGTCCAACGCCCGCAGCGGTGTAAGAGGGCGTGACTTCACGCAAATACACATCAGGCGAGCGGTTATTATTCATATCTGCCGAGGCAAAACCTGAGTACAGGCCAATAGTGCTGCCATTGGCGGCAGAGATCTTTTCAGATTGGGTCGTCGCACAGGCGGATAATAATAAACTGGCAGCAACTACGGTAATTCCTGTTGAAACTTTCATGCAATAATTTCCCTTTTAATTTTATAAAGCACTATTAATGCGTCTTCAGGTGCGGATCCTGTTTTATTAGCCGCGCTGATTCAGGGGCAGAAAGACTTTATTCTTATCGGTCGGGAATAATAAAAGCATTAATAATAAATGCAAGGGGAGGGATATTTTTATTGTTTCTGGTGGTGATATTACCGGAGGTAAATAGTCAGTACAGCATTACGGCGATGAGGAATTTAAGAGGCACTGAGTGCCTCCCGGAATATTAAGGTGTCTGATTCAGCTTCTGCCCCAGCGTTTGATTATTCTGCTGGATCTGCAATCGTTGCTGATTGCTCTGGATTTGCGACTTCAGCTTGAGCTGCTGTTGTTGCTGGCTGGTGCGTAAATCCTGCTCCTGCTGACGTTTCTGCATTTGCTGATTGTTTTGCTGTTGTTGTTGCATGCGCTGTTGCGACGGATTGGTCAGCAACGGATCGTTAGGGTTCGGCACCTTTTCGACTGCACTGGCGGTCTGAACGGCAAACAGCAGCGGCAGCGCGGCGAGCATTCCATATAAACATTTCATCAGTTCATCCTCCGTTTCCAGTCATACGTTAAGTGTATGCCATCATGCCCCCGGACGGGGTATTTGAGCGCACGTTTCCCTCAAAGCGTGGTATTGCTCTCGTTTGCTCTATAATTGAACAGATGTAAACCACCTTCACACTTCGTGGTTTTCCCCATTCCGTTACAATCGTGCATCTTTCACACTTATCACTGACAACAGGGCTCAATTGCCGTGCCTTTACTCATAATCACCACTATTTTGTGGGCTTTTTCCTTCAGCCTGATTGGCGTGTATCTGGCCGGACAGGTCGACAGCGTATTTTCTGTGTTAGTCCGTTTAGGGCTGGCGGCGCTGGTTTTCCTGCCGTTCCTGCGCTGGAAAGGCCATCAGCTTACGACCATTCTGTTGTATATGGCGGTGGGGGCAATGCAGCTCGGGATCATGTATCTCATCAGCTTCGAGGCGTACCTGTATCTGTCTGTGCCGGAATTCCTGCTGTTTACGGTCATGACGCCGCTGTACGTCACGCTGATTTATGACCTGATCAGTGGCCGCAAAATCCGCATCGGTTATGCGCTCAGTGCGTTACTGGCGGTGGCGGGTGCAGCGATTATCCGTTACGACCACATCAGCGAACATTTCATTATTGGCTTATTACTGGTGCAGGCGGCGAATATCTGTTTTGCCATCGGACAGGTGGGCTATAAACGCCTGATGGAAACCCGGCCGATGCCACAGCACACGGCGTTTTCCTGGTTCTATATCGGCGCGTTGCTTTGCGCGGTGGTGGCGTGGTTCCTGTGGGGCAATCCGCAAAAACTGCCGACCACTGACCTGCAATGGGGCATTCTGGTGTGGCTGGGGATCGGCGCTTCAGGGCTGGGATATTTCATGTGGAACTACGGTGCGACGCAGGTCGATGCGGGAACGCTGGGGATTATGAACAACTTTCACGTCCCGGCCGGGCTGCTGGTTAACCTGGCCATCTGGCAACAGCAGCCGCACTGGCCGAGCTTTATTATCGGTGCCGCTGTGATTATGTCCTCACTGTGGGTACACCGGCGTTGGGTCGTGCCGCGTCGCGCACAAACGGCAGATGATCGCACGCGTGCTGCCGCGCCGAACGAATAAAGGCTTCCGTCACCGGCTGACGCTGTTCGCCGTCACGTACGGCGGCGTACAGGCGGCTCCATAAGCCATCGCCCAGGGTTTTGGTCACCACCAGACCCTGGCGCTCAAAACTCTCTACTACCCAGTGCGGTAACGCCGCAATTCCCATTCTCGCCGACACCATCTGAATTAATAACAACGTGTTATCGACACTTTTCAGTGACGGGCTGACGCCTGCCGGTTGCAGGAAATGACGCCAGATATCCAGACGCTGGCGCTGCACCGGATAAATCATCAGCGTTTCAGTGCTGAGATCTTCCGGCGTGATCACCGTTTTGGTCGCCAGCGGATGATCCGGTGCCAGCACCAGACGCACTTCAAAATCGAACATCGGGGAATAGTGCAAACCGCTACGCGGCAGGATGTCAGAGGTTAATACGATGTCCAGCTCGCCCTGTTGCAGGGCGGGCTGCGGGTCGAACGTCACGCCGGATTTGAAATCCATTAACACCTGCGGCCAGTTCTGATGGAAGTTATCCAGTGCAGGCGTCAGCCACTGAATACAACTGTGGCATTCAATCGCGATACGCAGTGAAGTCTGGTGCGGCTCATTGCATGCCTGCAATGCCTGTTGAATTTGCGGCAGCACCTGTTCTGCCAGATTCAGCATGATTTCGCCCTGCGGGGTAAAACGCAGAGGCTGGCTTTTTCGCACGAACAATCTGAAACCGAGGCGTTGCTCAAGGTCACTGAACTGGTGCGACAGGGCCGATTGGGTCTGATGAAGCTGCGAGGCGGCTGCGGCCAGTGACCCGGTGTTGCGCAGTGCTTGCAACGTTCGCAGGTGTTTCAGTTCGATCATGAGAGTCCTTCACTGTGTCATGAATAATTTGCGCTTGTGGAATATACACTACCTGCGGATTATGGATGTGTAAACATCTGGATGGCTAAACAGGAATTTAAAAGATGACGATACTGAATCACACTCTGGGTTTTCCACGCGTTGGTCTGCGTCGTGAACTTAAAAAAGCACAAGAAAGCTACTGGGCAGGCAATTCCACTCAGGAAGAACTGCTGGCAACCGGACGTGAACTGCGCGCCCGTCACTGGAAGCAACAAGCTGAAGCAGGCGTGGATTTGGTGCCGGTGGGCGATTTCGCCTGGTACGATCACGTACTGACCACCAGCCTGTTGCTGGGCAACGTACCGGCCCGTCATCAGAATGCCGATGGCTCTGTTGATCTCGATACTTTATTCCGCCTTGGCCGTGGCCGTGCGCCGACCGGTAAACCGGCTGCCGCGGCGGAAATGACCAAATGGTTTAACACCAACTATCACTACATGGTGCCGGAGTTCGTGAAAGGTCAGAAATTCAAACTGGCCTGGACACAACTGCTGGAAGAAGTGGACGAAGCGCTGGCGCTCGGCCACAAAGTGAAACCTGTTCTGCTTGGCCCGCTGACTTATCTCTGGCTTGGCAAAGTGAAGGGCGAACAGTTTGACCGTCTTTCCCTGCTCAACGATATTCTGCCTGTATATCAGCAGGTTCTGGCTGAACTGGCAAAACGCGATATCGAATGGGTGCAGATTGACGAACCGGCTCTGGTTCTGGAACTGCCGCAGGAATGGCTGGATGCGTACAAACCGGCTTACACCGCGCTGGAACAGAGTAAAACTAAACTGCTGCTGACCACTTATTTCGACAGCGTCGGGCACAACCTCGACACCATTCGCCAGTTACCGGTTCAGGGTCTGCATATTGATGCCGTCGCCGGTCGTGACGATCTGCAAACCGTCATCAACGCGCTGCCAAAAGACTGGCTGATTTCTCTGGGGGTCATCAATGGCCGTAACGTCTGGCGCGCGGATCTCAGTACCTGGTTTGACCGTCTGAAGCCACTGGTTGAAGACCGTAAAATCTGGATCGGCAGCTCCTGTTCACTGCTGCACAGCCCGATCGACTTAAGCGTCGAAAGCCGTCTGGATGAAGAAGTGAAAAGCTGGTTCGCCTTCGCCCTGCAAAAATGTGCCGAACTGGCGTTGCTGACCGCTGCCCTGAACAATCCCACCGCCGAAGCGCAGCAAAAACTGGCGGAATACAGCGCGCCAATCCGCGCCCGTCGTGAATCCACCCGAGTAAACAATGCGGCCGTCGGTAAACGTGTTGCCGCGATTACTGCTGCGGATATTGAGCGTCAGCATGTTTACACCGAACGCGCCAAAGCGCAGCGTGCCCGTTTCAACCTGCCGGCATGGCCGACCACAACCATCGGTTCATTCCCGCAAACCACTGAAATCCGCGGCCTGCGTCTGGACTTTAAACAAGGCCGTCTGGATAACACTAAATACCGTACCGGTATCAGTGAGCATATTAAGCAAGCCATCAAAGAACAGGAACGTCTGGGTATCGACGTGCTGGTTCACGGCGAAGCTGAACGTAATGACATGGTGGAATACTTCGGTGAACATCTGGACGGTTTTGTGTTCACGCAAAACGGCTGGGTACAGAGCTACGGTTCACGTTGTGTGAAACCTCCGGTCATTATCGGCGACGTCAGCCGCCCGCAAGCGATCACCGTAGAGTGGGCGAAGTACGCGCAGTCTCTGACCGAAAAACCGGTGAAAGGCATGCTGACCGGCCCGCTTACGATCCTGTGCTGGTCGTTCCCGCGTGAAGATGTCAGCCGCGAAACGATCGCCAAACAAATCGCGCTGGCACTGCGTGATGAAGTCGAAGATCTGGAAAAAGCCGGTATCGGCATCATCCAGATTGACGAACCGGCACTGCGGGAAGGCCTGCCATTGCGCCAGTCTGAATGGAATGCGTACCTGCGCTGGGCGGTGGATGCGTTCAAACTGAATGCCGCAATTGCCCGTGACGACACGCAGATCCATACCCATATGTGTTACTGCGAGTTCAACGACATCATGGATTCCATTGCCGCACTGGATGCTGACGTGATCACTATCGAAACCTCACGTTCCGATATGGACTTGCTGGAATCGTTTAAAGACTTCGAATACCCGAACGAAATCGGGCCGGGCGTTTACGACATTCACTCGCCAAATGTGCCCAGTGTGGAATGGATTGAAGACCTGCTGCGTAAAGCTGCAGATCGTATTCCGGCAGAACGCCTGTGGGTCAACCCGGACTGCGGCCTGAAAACCCGTGGCTGGCCGGAAACCCGCGAGTCGCTGGAAAACATGGTGAAAGCCGCCAGGCGTCTGCGTGCTGAGAAAGCCTGAGTGAACGCTCTCTAGATTTACGTTGTGTTGTTGCTGAAACGTTTGGGGCACTCCGGTGCCCCCTTTTTATTTCAGTTTTTTGCGTCCCCGTGCCATTGCCGCATCAGTCCGCCCTCTGAAAGTGACACATGCCCGTGACGCTTTACAGGTGGAACCCTTCCGCCTGAAGGCTGCACCGGATGTGCAACGCCTGGCGGGGCGGAATTTCCATCTTCTTCCGCAAATTTTGGTCTTGTTTTTCTTTCTCCGGCGCAGATTCGCTATCATGGTGTGATTCTGCTGAAAGGTAGCCTGACCATGACCCATCTGCTTTGTCCCCTTTTAACGCCAGTACTTGAACATCCGCACGGTATCCGCCAGGTGTATTTTGCCGGTGCTCAGCATTCCGTGCCTGAACTGTCCTATCAGGTCGATTTCCCCCGGCTGGAACTGATTCTGGAAGGGGAGCAGATGATGAAATGCGAGGACGAACAGGGGAACAATCAGGATGTCCGCATGCTGGCGGGCGATGTGTTGTTCATTCCCGCTAAAGGCTGGAACAGCCCGCAATGGCAAGAACCGGTACGCACGCTGACTCTGTTATTTGGCAAGCAGCAACTGGGCTTTAGTCTGCTGAACTGGGATGGCGCGCAGTTTACGTCCGGCGAAAAAGGCAATGTGGGCAGGCGCGGGCCGCGCGTGGGGGCGTTTATGTTGCAGGCATTAAACGAACTGGCCTGGCACCGCAGCGATCAGACTACGGCGCAGTTTCTGGTGAAAGGGTTGTTGAGCCACGCGCTGGACTTGTTCAGTTCCTTTGTGAAAACTGCC
Source organism: Rahnella aceris (assembly GCF_011684115.1). Taxonomy (NCBI): domain Bacteria; kingdom Pseudomonadati; phylum Pseudomonadota; class Gammaproteobacteria; order Enterobacterales; family Yersiniaceae; genus Rahnella; species Rahnella aceris. Next base: position 120,069 of record NZ_JAADJV010000007.1, read on the forward strand.
TCGCGCAGTCAGGCGCTTTTTGAGGCCGTTCGCCAGTATATCGAAGAACATTACCGCGAGCCGCTGACCCGTGATTCTGTCGCTAAGGCTTTCTATATTTCGCCAAATTACCTGTCGCATTTATTCCAGAAAAGCGGCGGTATCGGGCTGAACGAATACCTGAATTATGTCCGCCTTGAACAGGCGAAGAACTTGTTGAAAGGCTACGACATGAAAGTGAGGGAAGTGGCGCACGCCTGTGGCTTTGTCGACAGTAACTATTTTTGCCGCCAGTTCAGGAAAAGCACTGAGCGTTCTCCGTCAGAATACCGGCGGCAATACCGTAGCCAGTTGGAAAATAGGGCGTCGTAATCGTCAGGGCAGAACGATTTTCGTTCCCTGAGGCGAGGTGGCGAGTTTCTTTACGGCAGCCATCACTTTCTCCGGCGTGCGTAAAAAGGTGTGGATGCCGGTTTGGACGCAACGGCTGTGCGCAAATCGCTCACCGTTTTCCAGTTGAATTTCAGTGACTAAAAGAACAACATCGGCCTGAGCAATGTCGGTTTCTGACAGTGCATTTTCGAGGCCCAGCGCACCCTGAGTTTCAACTTTTACCGGCCATTTTTCGTGCTGACACAGTTTTTCCAGCTTTTCTGCCGCCATATAAGTATGCGCCACACCGCTGATACAGGCGGTTACTGCGACCAGTTTGAGCGACATAGTGTTTCCCCTGATTAAGAAAATTTATCCACCGAGCGTCACGGTATAACCGTATTTTTCGGCCATCGCATAAAACGGCGCAATAGCTGCGGCATCCGGTGCCGTCGTCTTATACATTGAATACGTTTTATCCAGTAACGGATACTTCGCTTCGCCGTATTTGTGAAAGGGCAGCAGATGGATTTCAGTTAAATTGAAGGGGTGCAGGAAATCCAGAATTTGTTGCATATTTTCAAGTGTTAACGTGAAACCGGGGATCAACGGCAGGCGGGGCAGCAGCTTAACGCCGCGTCGTGCCAATGCCGTGAAATTCTGCAACACACGCGGCTGATCCATATTGAGCACTGCTCGTGCCTGAGCGGGATCCATTATCTTGAAGTCATACAACACCTGATCGCAGTGATCGGCGAGCGCCAACAGGTGGCCCAGCGGTGCATCGCCCGCCGTTTCGATCGCTGTCGGAATGCCTAAGGCCTGCAATTCCCTGAGCAACTCACCGGCAAATGTGTATTGCATCAGCACTTCGCCGCCGGAAAGCGTGACACCACCGCCCGACGAGCGGAAAAAAATCTCATCCTTGAGCAGGCGCGTCATTAAGTCCGGCAGCGTAATATCTTCGCCGACATACTCCATTGCACCACTCGGACATTCGTTCGGATCCTGCAAACAGGTGCGGCAGTTCAGGCATTTTGCCTGCCTTTTGATGACCTGAATGCGTGGTGACATCGATTCAGGGTTGGCGCACCACGGACAGCGGTGGGGGCAACCTTTGAAGAAAACCAGGGTACGGATACCCTGGCCATCGTTGAGTGAAAAACGCTGAATGTTGAAGATGCGCCCGCGTCTTTCCGTTGCTTCCATAACAGGGATCCGCAGGTCAGAGCTGGTGCGCGGTGCGACCGATAATGTCATCCTGGATCTCCTTTGACAGCTCAACAAAGAACGCGCTGTATCCCGCCACCCTGACGACCAGCCCCGCAAAATCCTGTGGACGTTTTTGCGCTTCGCGAAGCTGCTCAGCATTCACCACGTTGAACTGCACATGCTGCAACTTCAGACGGGTGAACGCGCCGAGGAAATCGGCCAGTTTATTCAGCCCCTGCTGGCCTTCAAGCGTTGATGGCGTGAACTTCACATTCAGCAGCGTACCGTTGGAGAGCAGTGTATTGTCGAGTTTACTGACGGATTTCAGTACCGCCGTTGGCCCCTGATGATCCTGGCCCAACATTGGCGAAAGTCCGCCATCTGCCAGTTGTTCACCGGCAAAACGGCCATCCGGCGTTGCGCCGACTACCGCACCTAAAGGTACGTGTGCGGAAACGGTATAAGAACCCGGCGTAAACTGACCACCGCGTGGATTACGATACTGCTCGACTTCCTTACAGTAAAAACGCAGCAAATCTGCACTGATCAAATCGACTTCATCAATGTCGTTGCCATACTTCTCAAAGCGGTTGATCAGGCGGGCGCGAATGGCGCGGCCTTCCTCGCTGGCAAAATTCTCTTTCAGCGAAGCCAGTAATTCATCAAAGGTCAGGCGTTGCTGATCAAACACCATGCCTTTCAGCGCATACAGGGAATCGCTGAGGTTGGCGATGCCGATACCCTGAACACCGGAAAAATTATAACGTGCGCCGCCAGCGGTAATGTCTTTGCCGCTGTCCAGACAACCTGTAATAAAGGAGGACAGCAGCGGAACCGGTGCCCAGTCGCGGTGGCCGATATCACAGATATTGCTGCCCTGCGCCATCAGCCTGACGTAATGGCTGATTTTCCGGCGGATCTGTTCCACCAGCTCAGGATAAGTAATCGCGGTGTTTCCTTCATTTTCATGCAGCGTCAGTTCCATGACTTTCAACAGGTTAAACATGGCAATATCATGCAGCCCGTAGGTTTTGCCAGGGATGGATAATTCCACGCAGCCTACTACCGCATAATCCCGCGCATCCTCAAGGCGCACGCCACGATTGAGAAATGCCGGAACCACCACTTCATCATTAAAGATTTGTGGAATGCCGGTGCCGAGGCGGATTGTTTCGGCGGTTTTCAGCAGGAACGGGCGGTCGATCAGTTCATTGACTCTCACGCCAAGGTTAGGCTGTGGCAGACAAATACTCTGATAGGCATCCAGGCACAGGAACGACAACACATTGACGGCGCTGCGTCCGGTGTCGGTCAGACCGCCGAGTAAAATGGTGTAACCCGTCGGGAATCCGGCGAAGTAACGTGCGCTGGACGACGAACGCAGCAGCACGATGTCGTTGCATTTCACCCACAGGCTTTCCAGCAGTTCTTTAAGAAACGCCGGGGATTCGCCGTGGGACAGCGAGTGCTGATAGAACGGCAGCATGTACTGATCGAAGCGCCCGAGGGACAGCGAACTGGCATTGGATTCGTATTGCAAAATGATATTCATATACCAGAACAGCTGGCAGGCCTGATAGAAATCCTGTGGCTTATGGCCGGAAATATATCGCGAAATGCGGGCAATACGCGCCAGTTCTTGTTTTCTTGAGTTGTCCTGACAGGCTTCTGCTAACTCTTCTGCCAGCGCGGCGTAGCGCAAAATATGCCGCTGTGCTGCCTGCAGTGTCATCAGCGCTGCCTGATAAAAGGCATTATCCGGTGCGCCGGCAACGTGTTGCTGAAGTTCTGAAACTAAGCTATCCAGGCCCGAATTCAGCAGACGGGGATAATCGATAATGATGTGCCCCTGACCTTTGTCAGTCTGGTTGATACTGAAAATCTGCGTCTGAGTGGCCGCTTTCACTTCTTCCGGCATCTGGCTGTTAATGAAATCCTTCATCGAATGCGATTCCCAGTAAGGGAAAAGCTGCCTGCGGTAAATCTGTTTATCCTGCTCAGAAATGTTGAAACGGTCCTGCGGACGGGTGGGAAACGTGTCCAGCTCTTTCAGCAGCCAGCAGGGGTCCATTTCAGGGGAGATGATCCCCGCACGTGGTTTGACCGTACGGTTACCGACAATCAGCTCGTCTTCACGCAAGGCAATCTCAATGTTATCCAGAATGTATGCCGTGGCTTTCGCGCGGCGCAAAAGCGTGGGTTCGCCTTCTGTGCTGCGGTGACTTTCGGTATACAGCAGGGCACGTTCCAGCGAGATTTCACGCGGGCTGGCGAAAAGTGCGGCTTTAAGACGTTCTGTGCGGGAAGTCATCTCGTTCTCCTTGGGATCAATCCGTGACAGCAGCTTTGGCGAGATGCGCTGCGATTTTTTCCATGATGGCATCTGCGCGTTTTACGGCATCGCTGATGGCCACGCGCACCGTCACTTTGCCTTTGAAACGCTCTTCCTGTTTGATACCGATGTCTTTGGTCAGGATCACGATGTCGGCGGCCGCCACATCTTCCGGCGTCAGTTCGTTTTCCAGACCGATTGAACCCTGCGTTTCAACTTTGCATTCCCAGCCTTTAGCTTTTGCCGCACGTTCAATCGCTTCAGCCGCCATATAAGTATGAGCAACACCGGACGGGCACGCGGTGACAGCAATAATGTGAGTCATGATGTTTTCCTTTGGGTTCAGTTAATTTCGAAGTCCAGATCAAGGTCAGATTCCTGACGCGTTTTTGCCGACTGCTTTTTGGCGGCCAGATATTTCAGCGTGTTGACGCACAGTGCAGTGACAACCATGCCGACCAGCAGCGCGCCGATATACCCCAGTTTTCCCTGCACGACCGGCAGTACAATCAGCCCGCCCCAGCCGGCATAGCATTGCGCGCCAACCAGGGCGGCAGTCACCGCCGCACAAGCAGAACCGAACATGATGGAAGGAATGACACGCAACGGATCAGCGGCGGCAAAAGGTATGGCGCCTTCGGTGATACCGACACAGCCCATCAGCATGGCGGCTTTGCCCGCTTCGCGCTCTTCGGTGGAATAGTATTTACGGCCAATCAGCGTGGCAAAGCCCAGCCCCAGCGGCGGTGTCGCGATAGCCACGGCGGCAATCGCCACCACGGTATACACGCCCTGTGCCACGCAAATCAGCATGAAAGCGTAGGCCACTTTATTAACAGGCCCGCCCATGTCGAAGGCCAGCATCAGTCCCATGATGATGGCGAGCACAATAATGCTGCCCTGCTGCATGCCTTGTAGCCAGTGAGTCAGGGAGGTGGTCAACAAACCAACCGGTTCGCCCAGTCCCCACATCATGACCCCCGCAGTCAGCAGGGTGCCGATAATCGGGATCACGAAGATCGGCATCACCGAGCGCAGGATCTTCGGTACGCGGATCTTCTTAAGATAGAAAACGATAATGCCGCCCAGCAAACCGGCGATGATCGCGCCAAAAAATCCTGCGCCGAATGAGGCGCCGACCCAGGCGCCGATTGCCGAAGGGGCGAGCGCGGAACGGTCAGAGATGGAATAACCGATATAAGCCGCCAGAAAAGGCACCATCAGGGTTAAACCGGCGACGCCGATATCAAATAACTTTTTCAGGTTCGGATCGGTTGCCGCGTCCGGTACGGCACCTTTGCCATACAGCATCACCGAGACCGCCAGCAAAATGCCACCCGCGACCACAAAGGGGATCATATGAGACACGCCAGTCATCAGATGCTGGCGGGTATTTTTTAGAATATTGAGTAAGTCTTTCATGATGAACTCCACGAAAACCGGTGTCGGGCTGAAAATCGCAAATATCAGGGTTTCATTTCAAAAACCGCAGATACAGAAAGGCTATCGACCTCAACAATAGGCTGCTGGCTGTGGCGCTCATAGTGGACAAATTTGTGTTTTACTGGACTTTTGTAATGTCCTCACAAAAATGCGAGCCGGTTCAAATAACCCGAGACAATACGCGGTTTAGTGACGGTAGTGGCGCGTGAGCTGGCTCGCAAAAAACGATACACATTACATTTATCCAGTGTTTGTCATTTTTGTCTGGTAGCTATCGGATCCGCCTGACTCTTATGCTGCAAGGAGCCGGTGCATTACACCGGAATTTGTGATGAGGATTCAGAAATGGCCAAGAAGTTGAGCTTCACCTGCATGTTGGTAAATGGTGTTCACGCCCGCCCGGCCAGCCATATTGAAACGCTGTGCAACAGTTTCGGGTCTGTATTTAAGTGGCACAATGGGCGTACTGACCGCATTGCAGATGGTAAAAGTGTCCTTTCACTGATTGGTGCCGATATTCTGTTTAACGATGAATGTCACGTGACCATTGAAGGGAATGACGAAGATGCTGCGCATGCTGCGCTGGCACATTTCATTAAACATCAGCTGCCTCATTGCGATGAAGCCCTGCCTGAGCATGATGAAAATGCTGAATTTGAGCCGCTTCCTGAATCCCTGATGCATCTTTCTCCGCTGGTTTTCCGCGCCCGTTCAGTCAGTGAAGGCTGTGCGCTGGGGAAACTGGTCAGCCTGTCGAATGTGAATCTGGCGACACTCAGGGATTTACCGGAATCTCAGGGTAAAGATAAAGAACAAAGTCTGCTTTCCACCGGACTGGCACAGCTTGAAAAATCACTCGAATTACAGCTGATGGCGGACAACGGGACGATCACGGCAGTGCTGGAAGCGCACCGTTCTTTGCTGCGTGATAACAGCCTGCGGGAAGCCTTGCTGAGCCGCGTGGCGCAAGGCCGGAGCTGTGCGCAAAGCATTGTCGACACCGCCGCGCATTTCAGCTTGCAGCTCGCACAATCGTCCAGCGCCTATTTGCGTGAACGCGAGCTGGATATTCGTGATGTCAGCTTCCAGCTTTTACAGCAAATCTATGGCGAGGAGCGTTTTCCTTCCCAGCAGGCACTGAGCGAAGCCAGTATTTGTCTGGCAGATGAACTGACGCCAAGTCAATTTCTCGAACTGGATAAAACACATCTGAAGGGGCTGTTGCTCGGCAGCGGAGGCAGTACGTCGCATACTGTGATCCTTGCCCGATCGTTCAATATTCCTGCACTCGTTGGCGTTGATCCACAGCCACTTCAGGCTTATTTGCAGCAGAATGTGCAGATCGACGGCGATCTCGGGCTGATTGTCTGTGCGCTCAGCGAACCGGTGCGCCGTTATTATCGTCAGGAACAGGCGGTGCATCAGGCGCTGCGTGAACAGCAAAGTGAATATCTCAATAAACCGGGGTATACCGCTGACGGTGTGCGCCTTGAAGTGGCGGCCAATATTGCCCACTCGGTCGAAGCCAGCGCGGCGTTTGGCAATGGGGCAGAAGCTGTCGGACTGTTCCGTACAGAAATGCTGTATATGGATCGCGCCAGCGCTCCTTCCGAAGATGAGTTGTACAACATTTATTGTCAGGCTACGGATGCGGCCAACGGCAAAACCATCATTGTCCGCACCATGGATATCGGTGGCGATAAACCAGTTCATTATCTGAACATTCCTGCCGAAAACAACCCGTTCCTCGGTTATCGCGCCGTGCGTATTTATCAGGAATACCTGCCGTTATTCCATACGCAGTTGCGCGCGATCCTGCGCGCCTCGGCGCACGGATCGCTGAAAATCATGATCCCGATGATCTCCTCTATGGAAGAGATCTTATGGGTGAAAGATCAACTGGCTGAAGTCAGGCAGTCGTTGCGCAGTGAGCAAGTGCCGTTTGATGAAAAAATTCAGCTTGGGATCATGCTGGAAGTGCCGTCGGTGATGTTCATCATCGATCAGTGTTGCGAAGAGATTGATTTCTTTAGCATCGGCAGTAATGACCTGACGCAGTATCTGCTGGCGGTCGACCGTGATAACGCGAAAGTGACACGCCATTACAACAGCCTGAATCCGGCCTTCCTGCGCGGCCTCGACCACGTTGTGCGCGAAGTGCATCGCCACGGTAAATGGATTGGTTTATGCGGTGAACTTGGCGCGAAAGGCTCGGTATTGCCGCTGCTGGTCGGGCTGGGGCTTGATGAAATCAGCATGAGTGCACCGTCGGTTCCTGTGACCAAAGCACGGCTGGCCAAACTCGACAGCCGCGAATGTCGCCTGCTGCTGAACCGCGCCATGCAGTGTCGCACGTCGCTGGAAGTCGAACACCTGCTGGCGCAGTTCAGGATGGCGGTCAACGATGCCCCGTTGATTACGGCGGAATGTGTGGCGCTTAATGCTGACTGGCGCAGTAAAGAAGAAGTGATTAAAGGCATGGTGGATAACCTGATGCTGGCAGGGCGTTGCCGTTATCCGCGCAAACTCGCCGCCGATGTCTGGGCGCGCGAAGCCGTATTTTCCACCGGCCTCGGGTTTGGCTTTGCGATACCGCACACCAAATCAGAACACATTGAGCAATCGACTATCAGCGTCGCGAAACTCCCGCAACCGGTGCGGTGGGGCGATGAAGAAGCGCAGTTTGTCATCATGCTGACTCTCAATAAACACGCTGCAGGCGATCAGCATATGCGGATTTTCTCAAAGCTGGCGCGACGGATTATGCATGACAGTTTCCGTGATGTGCTGATGCATTCCACCACCGCAGCACAGATTGAAGCGCTGCTTAAACAAGAACTGGAACTCTGACAGGAGAGAATATGGAACTTTATCTGGATACGGCTGATATCAGTGCAGTAAAACGTTTATCGCGGATTTTACCGTTACAGGGTGTGACCACCAATCCGAGCATTGTGGCTAAATCGCAGACTTCCGTGTGGGAGGTTTTGCCCGGGCTTCGTGATGCATTAGGTGGTGAAGGGAAACTGTTTGCACAAGTGCTGGCGAATCAGACCGAACAGATAGTGGAAGAAGCTGAACTGCTGCATTCCCGCGTGCCGGGGCTGGTGGTCAAAGTGCCGGTCACCGCCGCCGGTCTGGCAGCGATTAAGATCTTACGTACCCGCAAAATTCCAACGCTGGGAACCGCGGTGTATGGTGCCGGGCAGGGACTCCTGTCGGCGCTGGCCGGAGCAGAATATGTCGCGCCGTATGTTAACCGGCTGGATGCCCAGGGGGGAGATGGCATTGCGATGGTGACGGAGTTGCAGCAATTGCTGTCCCTGCATGCGCCGCATGCCAAAGTGCTGGCCGCCAGTTTTAAAACGCCGCGTCAGGTTCTGGCCTGTCTGCTGGCAGGTTGTCAGTCGGTCACTATCCCGGTGGACGTAGCGGAGCAATTTATCAGTGCGCCTGCGGTACAGGCGGCTGTCGATAAATTTGAACAAGACTGGCAGGGTGCCTTTGGGCAGTTGTCGCTGTAATGGGTTAACTTCCCGTAAAAAGCCCGGCAGGAAAAACCTGTCGGGCTTTTGTCATTCTGGTCGGTGTCCTTTTACTGCACACCATACTTTTTATTACTTAACCCCATACTGCGCAAAGAAATCCAGCATCCGTTGCCAGCCGTCGGCGGCGGCTTCAGCGTGGTAACTCGGGCGATAATCGGCGTTAAACGCGTGGCCCGCTTCCGGATATACCACGATTTCCGCCGTAGCATTGGCTGCGCGAATGGCCTGACGCATGGTTTCAATGGTATCCAGAGGAATGCTGGAATCTTCTGCGCCGTATAAACCCAGAACCGGTGCATCCAGCGCGGCGGCGCGGTCAACCGGATTTGACGGGCTGGTCAGCGTTTTATCGCCGACCAGTTTGCCGTACCACGCCACGCCCGCTTTCAGCTGCGGATTGTGCGCCGCGTACAGCCAGGTAATGCGCCCGCCCCAGCAGAAACCTGTGATGCCTAATTTAGAAATGTCCCCGCCATGTTGTGATGCCCAGTGTGCAGTGTGATCGAGATCTGCAAGCACCTGCTGATCCGGCACTTTACTGACCAGTTTAGCAAAAAGCTCACTGATTTCAGTGTAGTCACGCGGGTCGCCCTGACGGAAGTACAACTCCGGCGCGATGGCCATATAACCCTGTTTCGCCAGACGGCGGCAGATATCCTGAATGTGTTCGTGTACACCAAAAATTTCCTGCACCACCAGCACGATCGGCAATTTACCGGTGAACTGTTCCGGACGGGCGAGGTAGGCGGGCATATCTTCGCCCTGCGAGGGTATGGTGGTCTGGCCTGCGTGCAGCCCGTCAGTATCGGTATGGATAGTGGTGCTGGCGACGGGAGTGACGGCAGGGGCAAAGCTGGTCGGAGCCTGTTTCAGGGTAAGCAATTCTTCTTTTTTCATTGGGGTCTCCAGGCAAGTGTCCATACGAAAATCTGTGGCTATGGATTAAAACTATAGCCGGAAAGCATGAACAGCAAGGCGCAAGAGATGTTCTATAGTTAAAAGTTAATCAGGAAAGTCATCATGGAAGATTTACAGAACGTCTACAGAACACCCGAAACCTTTGTCGAGGAGCTATGTTCAATGTCAAAATCACCCTCTAAAGTGACCAAGAAAAGCGAGTCAAAATCGGTAAGCCGCGCCCCCGCCACGGGCATTGAATCTTCACAGCCAGGCCTGGGGGATCTTGCGCCCGGCGATCGTATTTATCAGCCTTCGCCACAACCGACACCGCCAGGAAAAGAACCGACAGCGTCCGGCAGTGCGAAGAGTCCGGAAAATACCAATGCTAAACTCGATGCATTAGAACGCCACCGCAAAAATGGTGAAAAACAGCCGCTGACCACCAATCAGGGCACCAAAATCTCTGATGATCAGAACTCGCTGAAAGCCGGAAATCGTGGCCCGACACTGCTTGAAGATTTCATTCTCCGTGAAAAAATTACTCACTTCGACCATGAGCGCATTCCCGAACGTATCGTTCATGCGCGGGGCGCTGCGGCGCACGGTTATTTCCAGCCCTATCGCAGTATGAAGGCGGTGACCAAAGCCAGCTTCCTGTCTGATCCTGAAAAGAAAACGCCGGTATTTGTGCGTTTCTCTACCGTTCAGGGTTCCCGTGGTTCGGCAGATACCGTGCGTGATATCCGCGGCTGGGCGACCAAGTTTTATACCGATGAAGGCATTTACGACCTGGTCGGTAACAATACACCGGTGTTCTTTATTCAGGATGCCCATAAATTCCCTGATTTTGTGCATGCGGTAAAACCCGAACCGCATAACGAAATCCCGCAGGGAGCGAGTGCGCACGATTCCTTCTGGGATTACGTGTCCCTGCAACCGGAAACCCTGCATAACGTGTTCTGGGCGATGTCTGACCGGGGCATTCCGCGCAGTTACCGCACGATGGAAGGTTTTGGCATCCATACTTTCCGTTTCGTGAATGCAAAAGGCAAAGCCACTTTTGTGCGTTTCCACTGGAAACCGCTGGCCGGAAAAGCCTCTCTGTTATGGGATGAAGCGCAGAAACTGGCCGGGAAAGATGCCGATTTCCACCGCCGTGATTTGTGGGAAGCCATCGAAGCCGGAGATTATCCGGAATACGAACTGGGTGTGCAGTTGATCCCTGAAGAAGATGAATTCAAATTTGATTTCGACCTGCTCGACCCGACCAAACTCATCCCTGAAAAACTGGTGCCGGTAGAACTGATCGGCAAAATGGTGCTCAACCGTAACCCCGATAATTTCTTTGCTGAAACCGAGCAAGCCGCGTTCCACCCGGGGCACATTGTGCCGGGCATAGATTTCACCAATGATCCGCTGTTGCAGGGGCGACTGTTCTCTTACACCGACACGCAAATCAGTCGTCTGGGCGGGCCTAATTTCCATGAAATTCCGATTAACCGGCCGACGTGCCCTTTCCATAACTTCCAGCGTGACGGCATGCACCGTCAGGACATTGATACGAATCCGGCGAACTACGAGCCGAATTCCATCAACAATAACTGGCCGAGGGAAACACCTCCGGCAGCGTCCGGCGGTGGCTTTGAAAGTTATCCTGAACGGGTTGATGCAGAAAAAATCCGTCAGCGCAGTCCGTCATTTGCCGAATATTATGCCCATCCGCGCCTGTTCTGGCTGAGCCAGACAACAGCGGAGCAGGATCATATTATCGGCGCTTTCTCATTTGAATTATCGAAGGTGGCGCGGCCGTATATCCGCGAGCGGGTCGTGGATCTGTTAGCGCATGTTGATCAGACGCTGGCGCAGAAAGTGGCGAAAAATCTGGGTATTACCCTTTCCGCTGACACCCTGAAGATCAAACCGCCGAAGCCCGTGAATGGGCTGAAAAATGATCCGTCGCTGAGTTTGTATGCCAGCGGTAAAGGCACGATCAAAGGGCGGCAGGTGGCGATATTGCTGGGTGAAGGTGTGAATGCGGCGGATGTTCTGGAAACCTTACAGGCACTTCAGGCCGCTGGCGTTCACCCTAAGCTGCTGGCCAGTCACTTAGGGAGTGTGACTGCCGATGATGGTTCTACGTTGCCGGTTGATGCGACGTTTGCCGGATCGCCTTCCATCACCGTTGATGCAGTGATTGTTCCGCATGGGCATATCGACGCACTGCTGATGAATGGCGATGCACGGCATTATGTGCTCGAAGCCTACAAACACCTGAAAGTGGTGGGGCTAAGTGGCGATGCACGCCGCTTCAAATCGCTGCTGGGGCTGACGGACGATGTGCCGGAAGAGGGCGTTGTGGAAGGTGAAAAAGCAGAAGGAGCGTTGCTGAAGGCGTTTCTGAAAGACATGCTCAAACACCGGATCTGGTCGCGCAGTGCGGCGGCAGATGCCGTTCCTGCCTGATTAACTGTAACTGATAAACAGGCAATCCCCGGCAGCGGAGATTGCCTGTTTAAAATTCCCTCACCCTCCTTATTTTGTGACTTGAATCACAAAATAAATGTATGTGAAATTCCCGTTGTTACATCATAGTGACGACCGTCACGAAATAACGTCACAATGTTCAGTACAGTTGCCGGGTGTTCCTCCTGCCAATAAATGACCTTACACACAGAGGAGTTTGTTATGTCTCAGCCTGAAGTTTTCCATCTTGGCCTGGCCAAAAAAGATTTAAACGGCGCGACGCTGGCGATTGTTCCCGGCGACCCTGAGCGCGTGGAAAAAATTGCCAAATTGATGGAGAACCCGGTTCGTCTGGCTTCCCACCGCGAATTTACCTCATGGCGTGCTGAGCTTGATGGCAAATCTGTGATTGTTTGCTCAACCGGTATTGGTGGCCCTTCGACCTCTATTGCGGTTGAAGAACTGGCGCAACTGGGGATCCGTACTTTCCTGCGAGTCGGCACAACTGGCGCTATCCAGCCACACATCAATGTCGGTGACGTTCTGGTCACGACCGCTGCCGTTCGCCTTGATGGCGCGAGCCTGCACTTTGCGCCGATGGAATTCCCTGCAGTAGCCGATTTTGCCTGCACCACCGCGCTGGTTGCGGCGGCAGAAGCCGTGGGTGCCGCGACGCACATTGGCGTTACCGCCTCTTCTGACACCTTCTATCCGGGTCAGGAACGTTATGACACTTACTCTGGCCGTGTTGTCCGTCGCTTCAAAGAATCGATGAAAGAGTGGCAGGAAATGGGCGTCATGAACTACGAAATGGAATCCGCGACTCTGCTGACCATGTGTGCAAGCCAGGGTCTGCGCGCGGGGATGGTGGCGGGTGTTATCGTGAACCGCATGCAGCAGGAAATCCCTAATGCGGAAACCATGAAAAAGACTGAAAGTCATGCGGTGAAGATTGTTGTAGAAGCAGCCCGCAGGCTTATTTAGTCCCTATAAAACTAAAACAACCACATCACATCATCACATCAATGGGCTGCCTCTGGCGGCCCGTTTTTTTGCCCTGCTAAGCAGATCTGTTAAGGTCATGTTAGTAATCCATCTGGAATAATTGATGAACCTCCTCCCGGATCTCTGACAAAAGGAACTGCATTTTTGACTGTTCACGACCTTCTTGAGTACACCACTACCTTCATCCGCGCCCATCAGGTGTGGGCTGCACCGATCGTTTTCTTTCTGGCTTTTGGTGAGTCTCTGGCATTCCTTTCCCTGCTGCTCCCGGCAACGTTTATCTTGCTGGGACTCGGCGCGCTGATCGGCGAAACCGGTATTCCGTTCTGGCCCATCTGGGCCGCCGCCGCCGCAGGCGCTTTCTTGGGAGACTGGCTTTCTTACTGGATTGGTGCCCGTTATCAGGATCGGGTTGGCAATTTCTGGCCTTTCTCCCGCCATCCGCAAATGCTGGTTCGTGGACATGCTTTCTTTGAAAAATGGGGCATGCCCGGGGCTTTTATTGGCCGCTTCTTTGGCCCGCTTCGTGCCGTTGTGCCACTGGTTGCCGGTATCTGCGGTATGCCGCAAAAATATTTCCAGATTGCGAATGTGACGTCTGCACTCATCTGGGCTTTCGGCATCCTGGCGCCAGGTGCTTTCGGCATTCAGTGGCTGAGCCGCTGGTTTTGAATGCTGCTCTCTGTGGCTGGCTATCGCAAGGGGGAAAATACAGAGAAATTCCTTTTTGGAAGACGTCTCGCAAAGGCTCAATGCAACAGAAAATAGACTGGACATCCATACAGCCTGACATTACCTTGGCCGCAAGAGACTTTAAGAGGGAAATCGCGTGGATATCAGCATCCTGACAGCCCTGGGGGCGGGGTTAGTGGGCTTACTCGTAGGTTGGCTTATCGCCAGCCTGCGCCAACAGCAACAGCAGACGGAGTATGAAACGCAGCGCCGTTTGCTGGAACAATCGCTGGAACAGGCTAAAGCGGAAAATGATACGCACAAAAGCGAGCGGCAATCAGGGCAGCAGCAACTGCGTGAGGCTGAACTTGAGCTGCGAAAACTGCATAGCCTGCAGGCGGCCAGTCAGGAAAAATTACAACTGCTTGCCCACTGGCAAAACGAGTGTGAGCAACTGAATCAGGAACTGCGTGCGCAGCGGGAAATCAACAGCGCGCAGGAAGCGGAGTTGCGTGAGGTTTCAACCCGTCTGGATGAAACCCGCATGGCGGCTGAAGAAAAGCAGCGTCTGCTGATTAACAGCGAACAGCGCCTGAGCAGCCAGTTTGAAAATCTGGCTAACCGGATTTTCGAACAAAATGGCCGCCGTGCCGACGAACAGAACAAGCAAAGTCTCGACAAGTTACTGTTGCCGTTGCGCGAGCAACTGGATGGTTTCCGTCGTCAGGTGCAGGACAGCTTTGGGCAGGAAGCCCGTGAACGCCATACGCTGGCGCATGAGATCCGCAATCTGCAGCAACTGAATGTGGAGATGGCCCGTGAAGCCGTCAACCTGACCAAGGCACTGAAAGGTGACAACAAAACGCAGGGCAACTGGGGGGAAGTGGTGCTGAGCCGCGTGCTCGAGGCTTCCGGTTTACGTGAAGGGCATGAGTACCAGACTCAGGTCAGCGTGCAGGTTGACAGCAACAGCCGGATGCAGCCCGATGTGGTCGTCAGGTTACCGCAGAATAAAGACGTAGTGATTGATGCCAAAATGACCCTGGTCGCGTATGAGCGCTATTTCAACAGCGAGGATGACAGCGAGCGGGAAGCGGCGCTCAATGAACATATTGCCTCGGTTCGCGGACATATCCGCCTGCTCGGGCGCAAAGATTACCAGCAACTTCCCGGTCTGCGCAGCCTCGATTATGTGCTGATGTTTATCCCTGTTGAGCCCGCTTTTCTGCTGGCTATCGACCGTGAGCCAGAATTGATTAGCGAAGCGCTCCGGCACAATATTATGCTGGTCAGCCCGACGACCCTGCTGGTGGCGCTGCGAACGATCAGTAACTTGTGGCGCTATGAGCATCAGAGTCAGAACGCCAAACGTATCGCCGACCGCGCGGCACGTCTTTACGACAAACTGCGGCTGTTTGTGGATGACATGGAGTCGATGGGACAAAGTCTCGACAAAGCGCAGGGAAGTTATCGATCCGCGATGAATAAACTCTCGCAAGGCCGTGGTAATCTTATCGGACAGGTGGAAAGTTTCCGCGCGCTGGGTGTTGAAGTTAAACGGCCTATCAGTCCGTCTCTGGCTGAAATAGCGAAAGCGGAAAATGAACCTGAAGACACCGCATCTCTGCCCGATACCTCTGATGCGGAAGAAGAACAGACGCTGAACCCGGGTGAGTTAACTCCCCACCAGCAGACATAGCGGGTCAGAGGGCCTGCACTGTATTTGTGATTCAATGCATGAATTTTTGCAATATGTTGAATCACCATCGGTGATGGGGCTTTCGAACGGGTTCTGATACACTTCTCCCCAAGAGTTCGACTGAAAAAGCAGGCATAAATAATGGAAAAGCAGACGCCGGAAACCACCCATTTTGGTTTTCGTACAGTAGCCAAAGATGAAAAACAGGAAATGGTGGCAGAAGTCTTCCATTCCGTTGCGGCAAAATATGATTTGATGAATGATCTGATGTCTTTCGGTATTCATCGCATCTGGAAGCGCTTCACTATTGATTGCAGCGGTGTCCGTCAGGGACAACGTGTGCTGGATCTGGCCGGTGGTACGGGCGATCTGACCGCAAAATTTTCCCGTCTGGTGGGTGAGAAAGGCGAAGTCGTGCTGGCGGATATCAATGATTCCATGCTGAAGATGGGCCGCGAAAAGCTGCGCGATCTTGGCATCGTCGGCAACGTCAGCTACGTTCAGGCGAATGCCGAGGCTCTGCCGTTCCCGGATAACTATTTTGACTGTATCACCATCTCTTTCGGTCTGCGTAACGTGACTGAAAAAGAGAAGGCGCTGCGTTCCATGTTCCGCGTACTCAAGCCGGGCGGGCGTCTGCTGGTACTGGAATTCTCCAAACCGGTGCTGAAGCCGCTGAGCAAAGCTTACGACACCTATTCCTTCCATATTTTACCGCGTATTGGCGAGCTGGTTGCACACGATGCCGAAAGCTACCGGTATCTGGCTGAATCAATCCGTATGCATCCGGATCAGGAAACACTGAAAGGAATGATGGCGGACGCAGGTTTTGAAAATGTGACTTATCACAACCTGACTGGCGGCATTGTGGCGTTACATCGGGGTTTCAAATTCTGATATGAGTATGCCGATGTTGTTAACGCCGTTACTGACTGCCGCTATCGAGACGCCGCTTAATTACCTGCTTTTCAGAGATCGCAGCATGAAGGCGGCGCGGACACGTCTGGCCGGTAAAGTTCTGCGTGTTGAATTGCAGGAACTGAGTACACCACTGACGTTTGTGTTCAGTGAACAGAAAATTGATGTGCTCGGGCAATGGGACGGCGCGGCAGATTGCACCGTCACCTCGAAACTGTCAGTGCTGCATAAGTTACGTGATCGCCAGCAGTTGTCGCCCATGATGCGCAGTGGCGAGCTGGTAGTTGATGGCGATATCGCCCTGGTTCAGCAGTTCTCTGCATTGCTGGATATGGCGGAAATTGAGCCTGCGGAATTTCTGGCACCCTATATCGGTGACATTGCGGCACAGGGGCTGAGTCAGACCGTGCAGGGCGTTTTCAGCTTTTTGCAAAAAGGGTTGAAACACCAGCAGAGCTATGTGGCGCAAACGCTGACTGAAGAGTGGAAAATGGCACCCGGTCCGCTGGAAGTTGTCTGGTTTAGTGATGAGGTTTCCGCACTGGTGTGTGAGCTGGATGCGCTGGATAAACGTATCAAAAAACTGGAGGACAAACCGTGACGCCTAGGGAAATGCGACGTTTATATCTGATTATCCGCATGTTTCTGATCTACGGCCTTGACGAACTGATCCCTAAAATCCGCTTAACGTTACCACTGAGAATTGGTCGTTATCTTTTTTTCTGGTTACCAAATCGTCATAAAGAAAAGCCGTTAGGTGAGCGCATGCGCCTGGCACTGGAACAGCTTGGGCCGGTTTGGATCAAGTTCGGTCAGATGATGTCTACACGCCGCGATCTTTTCCCCCCGCACATAGCCGATCAGCTGGCTTTGCTTCAGGACCATGTTCCGCCGTTTGATGGTGCGAAAGCCCGTCAGCAAATTGATGCCGCGCTGGGTGGCCCGCTGGAAACCTGGTTTGATGAGTTCGATCAGACGCCGCTGGCGTCTGCGTCGATTGCTCAGGTGCACACGGCGATCCTGAAAGAAAACGGCAAACCGGTGGTGCTCAAAGTTATCCGTCCGGATATTTTACCGACCATTGTTGCTGATATCCGTTTGATGTCGCGTCTTGCTGGCTGGCTACCGATTTTGTTACCGGATGGTCGCCGTTTGCGTCCGCGTGAAGTGGTACGTGAGTATGAGAAAACGCTGCTCGATGAACTGAATCTGTTACGTGAAGCCGCGAATGCCATTCAGCTTCGCCGTAACTTTGAAGGTAGCCCGATGCTGTATGTGCCGGAAGTGTACCCGGACTATTGCAGCGAACAATTGATGGTGATGGAACGTATTTACGGGATCCCTGTTTCTGATATTGAGGCGCTGAAAAAACAGGGCACCAATATGAAATTGCTGGCGGAGCGCGGTGTACAGGTCTTCTTCACTCAGGTTTTTCGCGACAGTTTCTTCCATGCGGATATGCATCCGGGCAATATTTTTGTGAGCTACGAAACGCCTGAAGATCCTTGCTACATAGGCATTGATTGCGGCATAGTTGGTTCGCTCAATAAGGAAGACAAGCGCTATCTGGCGGAGAATTTCATCGCGTTCTTTAACCGTGATTACCGCAAAGTAGCTGAATTGCATGTCGATTCCGGCTGGGTCCCGCGAGATACCAACGTTGAAGAATTCGAATTTGCAATTCGGACAGTGTGTGAACCGATTTTTGAGAAACCGCTGGCGGATATTTCCTTCGGTAACGTATTGTTAAATCTGTTTAATACGGCTCGCCGTTTTAATATGGAAGTCCAGCCTCAGTTGGTGTTGCTGCAAAAGACACTGTTGTATGTAGAAGGCCTCGGGCGTCAGCTTTATCCTCAACTGGATTTGTGGACAACGGCGAAACCTTTCCTCGAAAGCTGGGTTCGTGATCAGGTGGGTCTGCCGGCGATGATCCGCGCACTGAAAGAGCGTGCGCCGTTCTGGATTGAGAAAATGCCTGAACTGCCAGATTTGGTTTATCAGAGCCTGCATCAGCACAAGCTGTTGCAATACAACATTGAGAAGCTTTCCTCCCAGATCCATAACCAGAGTTCCCGTCAGGGGCAGTCTCGTTATTTGTTGGGAATGGGTGCGACGCTGTTACTGAGCGGAACCCTCTTACTGTTGGGTGGCGTTAAGGTTTACCCCGCCTGCCTGATGGCAGCCGGTGTTGTTTCCTGGTTAATCGGATGGAAGCGCGCCAGCTGAGCAAATTGTTTTAAATCGAATGCCGTTTGCGGACGGCAATAAATGTCGTTCCTTCCTGTTTGAGGTGAAAATAATGGGTGGTATTAGTATTACAAAAATCCTGATCCTCGTTGTTCTTGTGGTACTGCTGTTCGGTACGAAGAAACTGCGTGGTCTGGGTTCTGATCTGGGTGCTTCCATCAAAGGCTTCAAAAAAGCCATGAGTGACGACGACAGCCAGTCAAAAACTAAAGACGCTGACGTTTCTCCCACTGATGCTGATTTCGTAGCAAAGTCTGTTGAAAGCAAGCCAGAAGCGAAAGCAGAAGACACCAAGAGCCAAAACAAAGAGCAGGTATAAGCCGTGTTCGATATTGGATTTAGTGAACTGCTGCTGGTATTGGTGATTGGCCTGGTTGTCCTCGGGCCCGAGCGTTTACCTGTAGCAGTCAGAACAGTAGCAGGCTGGATCCGTACGCTTCGTGCCATGGCTGCTTCAGTTCAAAGCGAATTGTCGCAGGAACTGAAACTCCAGGAATTGCAGGATAGCCTGAAGAAAGCGGAAGAAGCCGGTCTGAAGAATCTCACGCCAGAAATCAAAGCGTCTATGGACGAGTTGAAAGAAGCCGCAGAATCTATGAAGCAGTCGATCAATTCAGGATTGAATCCTGCAGAGAAAGCTGTGGAAGAAGCCAAAGCGGAAGGCAACACCATCCACAACCCTGTTCTGGATGAAGCTGAAGCGCACCATGATGCGGGTGTGTCTCCTGCTGCTGCCGACAATGTGGTTTCTGCACCGGCAACGGCACCACAAAGTGCTGTTGATGCCGCTCTGGCCTCAAATAAAACGGCGCATGTTGCGGCTGAAAAGCTGACGGCCTCGGCGGAACACGCGGCTGACGCTTCTGTTGACGTTTCACCGGTTGTGAAAACTGCTGCTGAAGCCCCTGTGGCTGAACCCGCAGCACCGGCTAAACCGGCTTCATCAACTCAAACGACAGGCGAGCGTTAAACATGGCAGTTGAAGATACACAACCCCTTATCAGTCATCTGATTGAGCTGCGTAAGCGCCTGTTAAATGCCATTATCTGCATTATTGTGGTGTTTTTAGCGCTGGTTTATTTCGCAAATGACATCTATCAGTTGGTGGCTTCACCGCTGATCAAACAAATGCCGCTGGGCGCGAGCATGATTGCGACTGACGTCGCGTCGCCGTTCTTTACGCCTATCAAACTGACCATGATTGTCTCGGTGTTTGTCTCTGCACCGTTCATTTTGTATCAGGTCTGGGCATTTGTGGCTCCGGCGCTCTACAAACACGAACGCCGTCTCATGATGCCGCTGCTGTTTTCAAGCTCCGCGTTATTTTATCTCGGTGTGGCGTTTGCTTATTTCGTCGTGTTTCCGCTGGCGTTTGCTTTCTTTGCGAAAACTGCACCGGCTGGCGTGCAGATAGCCACCGACATTAACAACTATCTCGATTTCGTGATGGCGTTGTTTATGGCGTTTGGCGTCTCCTTCGAAGTGCCTATCGCGATTGTGTTGCTTTGCTGGAGTGGTGTAACGACACCCGAAGACTTGAAAAAGAAACGTCCGTATGTGCTGGTCGGGGCTTTTGTGGTCGGGATGTTGTTAACACCGCCGGATGTGTTCTCGCAAACATTGCTGGCCATTCCAATGTACCTGTTGTTTGAAATCGGCGTGTTCTTTGCCCGTTTCTATGTCGGAGGCCGTCGCCGGTCGGACGTCGACAACGAGACCGATCCGGATCAGCCTGCTTAAAGTTTCTTTCGTTATACATAGAAACCGCCCTGTTGGGCGGTTTCTGTTTCAGGACTCCCCATGTTTGAAATCGGTATAAATCTCACCAGCAGTCAGTTTGATAAAGATCGGCTGCAGGTAGTGGAAAGAGCCAGAACTGCCGGTCTGAGCGGCATGTTGATCACCGGAACGTCAGCGCAGGAAAGTGTCGAAGCGCAGAAAATGGCGGATGAGCATCCTGATTTTTGCTGGTCGACGGCGGGCGTGCATCCGCATCAGGCAAGTCACTGGGATGCGCAGGTTGAAGCCGGTATCCGTGAGCTTGCAGTGTTACCCAATGTTGTGGCTATCGGTGAGTGCGGGCTGGATTTCAATCGCAACTTTTCTCCGGCAGATCGACAGGAAGCTGCTTTCACGGCACAGCTGGCGCTGGCGAAAGAATTACAGTTGCCGGTGTTTCTGCATTGTCGCGATGCTGGTGAGCGCTTCGCCGCGTTGCTGAAACCCTGGCTGTCCGATTTGCCGGGCGGCGTGGTTCATTGTTTCACCGGCACCCGTCAGGAGCTTGAGTTGTATTTATCTCTCGGACTGTCGATTGGTATTACCGGTTGGGTGTGCGATGAGCGTCGCGGGCTGGAATTACGTGACATGCTGCCGCTGATCCCTGCGGACAGGTTAATGCTTGAAACCGATGCACCGTATTTACTGCCGCGTGATATGGAAAACAAGCCGAAAAACCGCCGCAATGAACCGGCTTTCCTGCCGCATATTGTTAAACAGGTCGCGCTGTGGCGCGGGGAAGATCCTCAGTGGCTGGCAGATATCACGGATGACAATGCACGTAAACTTTTTGCATTGTCCGCGCGCCGCTGAACCCAATGATAAAGGCACCTTTAACGGTGCCTTTATCATTTGTACTGGGCGGAGATGCCGGTCAGATTTTTTGGAAGTGCGTATTTTCGATGCTCTGACGAACCGGCTGGTTGATGAGGTTAAGCATCAGCAGTGAACGTGCTTCGCCGTCCGGTTCAGTATAAATCGCTTCGATACCGGCAAAAATCCCGTCGGTAATCACCACCTGATCGCCTTCATATGGCGTATCAGGATCACGAATTTCAATTGTTGGTGGCTCCATCAACTGTTTGATGACATCTGGCTGGACGGTGGCCAGTTTCGCACCAAAGCGGATGAAGTGGCTGACGCCACGCGTTGCGTTGATCGTCGTGGTATGGATCCGCTCAGGGTCGAACTCGATGAACATGTAATTTGGAAACAGTGGCTCGCTGACCGCAGTGCGGCGTCCGCGCACCAGTTTTTCCAGTGTGATCATCGGCGTCAGGCAGTTAACGTTCTGGCGTTCAAGATGTTCTTTTGCGCGAAGAAGCTGACCACGTTTGCAATAGAGTAAATACCAGGATTCCATAGTTTCCCACATAAAAGCGTTGAGCGGGGCAGCATACCAAAAGCCGCTCATGAGATACAGACAGTGCAAGTCTATGCAGACGTTTGCTGATTGTCGGCCCGTTATCTTTTATTATCGGAGAAAAGCGCGTTCTTATCCCCTCTATTAATCCTATTTTATCAGGAGAAATCTCATGGAGCTGTTTTTACTGAGTAACGGCAAGCTTTCAGGTGAATCTGAGTTACTGGGTTACGCTAAAACGCGCATCCAGACTATGTTTGAGGCACACAATATCACCTCTGCCGTGCTGGTCCCCTACGCCCTGATCCGCAGTGATTACGATGCCCGCGCCTTGGAACTTTCTGATACGTTGGGCATTCGCGTCAGTAGCATTCATCATGCAGAAAATCCTGCTGAAGCTATTGCCGGCGCACAATGCATTTTGATCAGCGGCGGGAATACCTGGATGCTTAATCAGATGCTGCATGAACATAGCCTGATCGTACCGATTCAGCGGGCAGTGCGTGAGCGCAATGTGCCTTATGTTGGCTGGAGTGCGGGTTGTAATGTCGCCACACCAAGCATCCGCACCACCAATGATATGCCTGTTCGCAACTCTGTGGTTCTGCCTGCTCTCGGCCTGTTCCCGGTGCAAATCAATCCGCATTACATCGATGCCCATTTAAGCGGTCATATGGGCGAAACCCGTGATGAGCGCATTGCGGAATTCTGCGCGGTTAACCCGTCTGAATCAGTGATTGCGTTGCGTGAAGGCAGCCTGTTGCAGGTGTCCGGCAATGATCTGAGTTACTTCAGTGCTAAAAATCAGGGGTTTAAGGTTTTCCGCCACGGGCAAGACACACAGGAATATCAGGATACTCAGGCGCTCCAGCCTCTGGTGTCTTTTAACTGCGTGTGATTGTCGTCGCGATATAACTTCCGCACCGTCAGACCAAAAATACCCGGCCTGACGGTTATACTGCTTTTTCGTTATCAGACTTTACTTACCAATAAGAAATTTACTGATAACAAACTTGCTGATAACAAAAAAGCAGCAACAACTCTGGAGAGGCTCTATAATGCTCTCCTTCAACCCGGCGACTCAGAATCAGCATGAAATACCGTGATTTACGTGACTTCCTCTCGTTACTCGAAAAGAGAGGCCAACTGAAACGCATTAGCCAGTCAGTTGACCCTTATCTGGAAATGACCGAAATTGCCGATCGTACCCTGCGTGCAGGTGGTCCGGCGCTTTTGTTCGAAAATCCTAAAGGCTACGACATGCCGGTTTTGTGCAATTTATTCGGCACACCTCAGCGTGTGGCGATGGGCATGGGCAAAGAAGATGTCAGTGCGTTGCGGGAAGTCGGTGAATTACTGGCGTTTCTGAAAGAACCTGAGCCGCCACGCGGTTTTCGTGATTTATACGACAAAGCGCCGAAGTTTAAACAAGTGCTGAACATGCCGACCAAAATGCTGCATTCGGCACCTTGTCAGCAGCAGATTTGGGAAGGTGATGCGGTCGATATCACCAAAATTCCGGTGATGCAGTGCTGGCCGGAAGATGCCGCGCCGCTCATCACCTGGGGCCTGACTGTGACTCGTGGCCCGAACAAGCCGCGTCAAAATCTGGGCATTTATCGTCAGCAGGTGCTGGGTAAAAATAAAGTGATCATGCGCTGGTTGTCCCATCGGGGCGGCGCGCTCGATTTCCAGGAATGGTGCCAGCAGAATCCGGGCCAGCGTTTTCCGGTTTCCGTGGCGCTGGGTGCCGATCCGGCAACGATTCTTGGCGCTGTGACGCCGGTGCCCGATACGCTGTCTGAATATGCCTTTGCCGGGTTGTTGCGTGGTAACAAAACGGAAGTGGTGAAATGTATTTCCAACGATCTGGAAGTGCCTGCCAGCGCCGAGATTGTGCTTGAAGGGTATATCGAGCCGGGTGAAATGGCACCGGAAGGCCCTTATGGCGACCACACCGGCTACTATAATGAAGTGGATAGCTTCCCGGTGTTTACCATTACGCACATGACGCAGCGAAAAGATGCCATCTATCATTCGACCTACACCGGCCGTCCGCCGGATGAACCTGCGGTTCTGGGTGTGGCGTTGAATGAAGTGTTTGTGCCAATCCTGAAAAAACAGTTTCCGGAAATTGTGGACTTCTATCTGCCGCCTGAGGGTTGCTCCTACCGTCTGGCTGTCGTTACCATGAAGAAGCAATACGCCGGTCATGCTAAACGCGTGATGATGGGCGTCTGGTCATTCCTGCGTCAGTTCATGTACACCAAGTTCGTGATTGTGTGCGACGACGATGTGAATGCCCGCGACTGGAACGACGTGATTTGGGCGATCACCACCCGGATGGATCCCGCGCGGGATACGGTTCTGGTGGAAAATACCCCGATTGATTATCTCGATTTTGCCTCCCCGGTGTCGGGCCTTGGCTCGAAAATGGGGATGGATGCGACCAACAAATGGCCGGGTGAAACGCAGCGTGAATGGGGACGTCCGATTGTGAAAGATCCGGAAGTCACCGCGCGTATCGATGCTATTTGGGATGAACTCGCTATTCTTAATGATAAAGACGATGCGAAAAAATAATCGAATCTTTGTCCTACGCTTTGCTTTGATGACCCACAGAGGGAACGCATGACAACATTGAGCTGTAAAGTGACCTCGGTTGAGGCGATAACGGATACGGTGTATCGCGTCCGCCTGGTTCCGGAAGCGCCTTTCTCGTTCCGCGCGGGTCAGTATCTTATGGTGGTAATGGATGAGCGTGACAAGCGCCCGTTCTCGCTGGCCTCGACGCCGGCTCAACACAATGTGATTGAGCTGCACATCGGCGCGTCTGAACTGAATTTGTACGCGATGGCCGTGATGGATCGCATTTTGAAAGAACAGGCAATCACCGTTGATATTCCGCACGGCGATGCCTGGTTGCGCGAAGATGGCGAGCGTCCGCTGGTATTGATTGCGGGCGGAACGGGCTTCTCTTACGTGCGTTCCATTCTGATCACAGCACTCGAGCAGCAACCGCATCGTGATATCTCGATTTACTGGGGGGGCCGTGAGCTGAAGCATCTGTATGATCTCGGTGAACTGGAAGCGATGAGCATCAATCATCCGAACCTGAAAGTGATCCCGGTGGTTGAACAGCCGGAAGAGGGCTGGCAGGGCAGAAGTGGCACTGTTCTGAGCGCGGTTTTACAGGATTTCTCTTCACTGGCTGAGTACGACATTTATATCGCCGGTCGTTTTGAGATGGCTAAAATCGCCCGTGAACGTTTTGTCGCCGAGCGCGGTGCGCAGGAAGACCGTCTGTTTGGTGATGCTTTCTCTTTCATCTGATTGAACAATGAAAAAGCCCGCCCCTGACAGGCGGGAAAACGGCAACTAAAACGGGTAGAACACATTGATGAAAGCGGGCTGAATGCCCGCTTTTTTGTTTTTGCAGAAAGGGATTGTCAGATGCGTTCGAAAATGGTCGCGATGCCCTGACCTAAACCGATACACATGGTCGCAACGCCAAACTGGACGTCGCGACGCTCCATCAGGTTCAGCAGCGTGGTGGAAATACGAGAGCCGGAACAGCCGAGCGGGTGACCGAGCGCAATGGCACCGCCGTTCAGGTTGACGCGATCCTCCATAGTTTCCAGCAGTCCCAAATCTTTCACACACGGCAAGGCTTGTGCGGCGAAGGCTTCGTTCAGTTCGAACAGACCGATGTCCTGCACGCTCAGTCCGGCGCGTTTCAGAGCCAGACGCGTTGCTGGCACCGGGCCATAACCCATAATGGACGGGTCGCAGCCCACCACCGCCATGGCGCGGATGCGGGCACGGGCTTTCAGACCTAAAGATTTGGCACGGGATTCACTCATCAGCAACATTGCCGATGCGCCGTCGGAGAGGGCAGAAGAAGTTCCCGCCGTGACAGTGCCATTCACCGGATCGAACGCCGGGCGTAAAGCTGCCAGTGTGGCGACCGTCGTTTCCGGGCGGATCACTTCGTCGAAATCATAACGGGTCAGAACGCCATCGGCGTTATGGCCTTCGGTCGGCACAATTTCGTTAGCGAAATGCCCGGCTACGGTGGCTGCATGAGCACGCTGATGTGAACGTGCGGCAAATTCATCCTGCATTTCACGGCTGATCTGGTGCATTTTTGCCAGCATTTCCGCCGTCAGTCCCATCATCCCTGCGGCTTTCGCTACGGTTTTGCTCAGCCCCGGATGGAAATCCACACCATGATTCATCGGCACATGACCCATATGTTCCACACCGCCGATCAGGCTGACCTGTGCGTCACCGACCATAATGGCGCGGGCGGCGTCATGCAGCGCCTGCATGGAAGAACCGCACAGACGGTTGACCGTAGTCGCGGGAACACTGTGCGGTATTTCCGCCAGCAGCGCCGCGTTACGGGCAATGTTGAAGCCTTGTTCCAGCGTCTGCTGGACGCAGCCCCAGTAAATATCATCAATATCTTTGGCGTTCAGCGCCGGATTACGGGCCAGTACGGCACGCATCAGATGCGCGGAGAGATCTTCAGCCCTGACATGGCGGAATGCGCCGCCTTTTGAACGGCCCATTGGCGTGCGGACTGCGTCAACAATGACTACGTTTTCCATGATTTCGGTCCTTATGCCTGATTACCGGTGCTGAAGTTTTCCAGCGGAGCGGCAACCGGATAGTAACTTTCATTGGTTTGCGCTTTGGCGCGTAGCCCTTCCGGTGCCTGATACATCGGCCCCAGATGTGCATACTGTTCAGTCATTTTCAGATACTCAGTGGTACCGAGGGTATCGAGATAACGGAACGGGCCGCCGTGGAAAGGAGGGAATCCGATGCCGTAGACCAGCGCCATGTCGGCTTCGGCCGGGCTGGCAATAATGCCTTCCTCAAAGCAGCGCACCACTTCGTTAATCATCGGAATCATCATGCGGGCGATGATGTCCTGTGGTGAGAAGTCAGTGTGTGCTGGTTTCAGGTTGTCGGCCAGCAGACTGATCGCCTGTTCGTCAACTTCCTTGCGCGGCTTGCCTTTGCTGTCTTCGCTGTAACGGTAGAAACCGAGTTGATTTTTCTGCCCAAAACGACGGTTATCAAACAGCACATCAACAGCGTCACGGTAATCCCGCGCCATGCGCTCAGGGAAACCGGCGGCCATCACGGCCTGGGCGTGATGCGCGGTGTCGATGCCGACCACATCCAGCAGATAAGCCGGACCCATCGGCCAGCCGAACTGTTTTTCCATCACTTTGTCGATCTGGCGGAAATCAGCGCCATCACGCAGTAACAGACTGAAACCGGAGAAATACGGGAACAGTACGCGGTTGACGAAGAATCCCGGGCAGTCGTTGACCACGATAGGCGTTTTACCCATCGCCAGTGCGTAAGAAACGATGCGCGAAATCGTTTTGTCTGAGGTTTTCTCACCACGCACGATTTCGACCAGCGGCATACGATGCACCGGGTTGAAGAAGTGCATACCACAGAAGTTTTCCGGGCGTTTGAGCGAAGACGCCAACAGATCGATAGGAATGGTCGAGGTATTCGAGGCCAGAACGGTATCGGTGCCGAGCAGAGATTCCGCTTCCGCCAGCACCGCGGCCTTCACTTTAGGATTCTCGACCACGGCTTCAACGACCACAGAGGCACGTTCGATGCCGCTGTAATCCAGCGTCGGATGAATGGTCGACAGCACTTTAGCCATTTTCAGACCGTCGAGTTTACCGCGCTCCAGTTGCTTGTTCAGCAACTTGGCAGCCTCGTTCATGCCGAGCGTCAGGGACTGGTCGTTGATATCTTTCATCACAACCGGCACGCCTTTCAGCGCAGACTGGTAGGCGATCCCGCCGCCCATAATGCCCGCGCCCAATACGGCGGCCTGTTTTGGTTTTTCGCTGTCTTGCGCCAGTTTTTTGGCTTTGCTTTTCACAAACTGATCGTTAAGGAAAATACTGACCAGTGC
Organism: Rahnella aceris; assembly: GCF_011684115.1. Classification (NCBI taxonomy): domain Bacteria; kingdom Pseudomonadati; phylum Pseudomonadota; class Gammaproteobacteria; order Enterobacterales; family Yersiniaceae; genus Rahnella; species Rahnella aceris. The sequence continues at coordinate 147,960 of NZ_JAADJV010000007.1, forward strand.
GCGGGCTTCTTTTGATTGTGCGAGCGGCACAAAGCTGGCGGTTTCCAGCTGCAACGCTTCATCGCGACCCAGACGGGCCGCGGCTTCTATGGTTTTCACCGCGCTCATGGGCGCCGGATAGTGTTTACCGGCATTTTGCATGACCATACTTTTGGCGACGCTGAAGCTCATCGCCGCTTCAATCTGGCTGAGTTTCAACGGCAGACGTTTAGGATCACGACGGTTATGCCATTCCAGTTTGCCGTCAACGGCGTTTCTCAGCATGCTGATGCCAGCGTCGCGCAGTTTATCGGCTTCAACCACCGCATCGACCAGCCCGACTTTCAGGGCCTCTTTTCCACTGATATTTTTACCGGCGGCGATAATTTCCAGCGCACTGTCAGTACCAATCAGACGTGGCAGACGTACGGAACCGCCGAAGCCCGGCATAATTCCTAAACTGGTTTCCGGCAGGCCAATCCGGGCATCGGCAGTGCTGATACGAAAATCTGTCGCCAGCACGCATTCGCAACCACCGCCCAGCGCATAACCGCTGATGGCAGAAATTGTCGGTACCGGCAGGTCTTCCAGCCGGTTAAAAATGCTGTTGGCGAAATCCAGCCATTCATGCAGTTTTTCGGCTGGCGCGTTGAACAGGGATAAAAATTCGGTGATATCCGCGCCCACGATAAACGCTGGTTTGGCCGAACTGAGCAGCAGACCTTTCAGGTCAGACTGTTTTTCAAGTACTGCAATGGCTTCGCCCAGGCTGGCGACAGTTTGGGTGTCGAGCTTGTTAACCGAGCCTGGAGCATCAAACACCAGCTCCGCGATACCGCCGTCGAGCCAGTGCAGGTGTAGTGTTTCGCCTTGGTAGAGCATGTGTCTCTCCTGAATCATCTGGGATGATCTGGTATGACCAGATGTTTTGGAGTGTGGTTTTTATGTTAATAATTTGCAAATGAGATGTGTTTTATTTGCAGGCAAGATCACAAACCTTCCGGGACTATGGTCGCGGTGAGGCTGTGGTAAGATGCTGCATCGTCATTCAGGTGAAAAAAGGACAGTTGGATGGAATCGCTTACTACGCTTTATAAAGAACATATCGCCACGCTGCAGACGCGTGCCCGTGAAATTCTGCAACGTTCTCAGCTTGATGCGTTACTGATTCACTCCGGTGAGTTGCTGACGACCTTCCTTGATGACCACAGTTATCCCTTCAAAGTCAATCCGCAGTTCAAAGCCTGGGTGCCGGTCACCAAAGTGCCGAACTGCTGGTTGTGGGTGGATGGCGTGAATGCGCCGAAGCTGTGGTTCTATTCTCCGGTGGATTACTGGCACAGCCATGAGCCGCTGCCGGAGTCCTTCTGGACGAAAGAGATTTCCCTGACGCCGCTGGCCAACGCTGACGATATCAAAGGCCAGTTGCCGGTTGATCTCAAACGTGTGGGTTACATCGGTTACAGTCAGGAACGTGCGATCAGCATGGGTATCCCTGCGGCGAACGTGAATCCGAAAGTGGTACTGGATTTCCTGCATTATCATCGCGCTTACAAAACAGACTATGAACTGGCCTGTATGCGTGAAGCGCAGAAAGTCGCGGTCAGTGGCCATCGCGCGGCGAAAGAAGCGTTCCTTTCCGGCATGAGCGAATTTGATATCAATCTGGCGTATCTCACTGCTACCGGTCATCGTGATACCGATGTGCCTTACAGCAACATTGTCGCGCTCAATGAACACGCTTCCGTACTGCATTACACTACGCTCGATAATCAGCCGCCTGCCGAAATGCACAGCTTCCTGCTTGATGCCGGTGCAGAATATAACGGTTATGCCGCCGATCTGACGCGTACCTATGCCGCAAAACCGGACAGTGATTTCGCAGCACTCGTGAAAGATCTCAATACGGAAGAACTTGCGTTAATTGATACGATTAAAGCCGGTGTGCGCTATACCGACTATCATGTTCAGATGCATCACCGTATCGCCAAATTGTTGAAAGCGCATAAGCTGGTGGTGGATATTAGTGAAGACGCCATGGTGGAACAGAACCTGACCGGGCCTTTCCTGCCGCATGGTCTGGGGCATCCGCTGGGGTTACAGGTTCACGATGTCGCCGGGTTTATGCAGGATGATACCGGCACGCATCTGGCCGCGCCTTCGCAATATCCCTACCTGCGTTGTACCCGTGTGATTGAGCCAGGCATGGTGCTGACTATCGAGCCGGGTTTGTATTTCATCGATTCGTTGCTGTTACCGTGGCGCGAAGGGCAGTTTAGCAAACACTTTGCCTGGGATCGCATCAATGCCATGAAGTCATTTGGCGGCATTCGTATCGAAGACAACATTGTCATCCACGATAATCGTATCGAAAATATGACACGTGATCTGAAGCTGGCCTGATGCAGCCTTATCCCGTCCCCGCTGAGCCTGTCAGTTTCAGCGAAGAAATAAAGAAGAGTCGCTTCATCACCCTGCTGGCGAGAACTGAGGGAGTTGAAGTGGCAAAGGCTTTTATTCAGGAGGTCAGAAACCAGCATCCGGCAGCGCGTCATCACTGCTGGGCGTTTGTAGCTGGCGCGCCTGCTGATTCTCAGCAACTGGGCTTTTCTGATGATGGCGAACCGGCGGGCACAGCCGGTAAACCGATCTTAAGTCAGCTGATGGGAAGCGGAGTCGGGGAGATCACCGCCGTCGTGGTGCGTTATTACGGTGGCATAATGCTGGGTACTGGCGGGTTAGTGAAAGCCTACGGCGGCGGTGTTCAGCAGGCATTGAAACAACTTATCGTGCAGCAAAAGGTTCCGCTGGCGGAGTTCGCGGTGCAGTGTGATTACAGCCAGTTACAGCTGGTGGAAACGCTGCTTTTGCAGGTTGGCGGCCATATTTTACGCAGTGAATACGGCGCGGCGGTGGATCTCGTTCTGGCGTTGCCTGCCGCAGATGCACCGGCAACCGTCAGCCATTTGTTCGATATCAGCCGTGGCACGCTAATCCTGCGTCCGGTTTCTTAAATTTTTCTATGGTTAATTCGCTGAGGAACGCACCAGCATGCATTTTCGTGCCATAACACGCATTGTGGGGGTGCTCGTCATCCTTTTCTCGGGAACGATGATTATTCCCGGTCTGGTCGCTTTAATTTACCGCGATGGTGCGGGGCGTGCGTTCAGTCAGACCTTCTTTGTCGCCCTGGCGATTGGGTTATTTCTCTGGCTGCCAAACCGGAAGCAGAAAAGTGAGCTGAAGCCACGGGAAGGTTTCCTGATTGTGGTGCTGTTCTGGACGGTGCTGGGCAGCGTCGGGGCATTGCCTTTTCTGTTCTCCGAGCGGCCGAATCTTTCCCTTACCGATGCTTTCTTTGAATCTTTCTCCGGCCTGACGACGACGGGCGCGACCACACTGGTCGGGCTGGATTCTTTGCCGAAAGCGATTCTCTTCTACCGGCAGATGCTGCAATGGTTTGGTGGTATGGGGATCATTGTGCTCGCGGTAGCCATTCTGCCGATATTGGGGGTCGGCGGAATGCAGTTGTATCGCGCCGAAATGCCGGGGCCGCTGAAAGATAACAAGATGCGCCCGCGTATCGCCGAAACAGCAAAAACGCTGTGGCTTATCTATGTGCTGCTGACCATCGCCTGTGCGCTGGCATTATGGGGCGCGGGTATGCCGGTCTTTGATGCCATCAGCCATAGTTTCTCGACTATCGCCATCGGTGGCTTCTCGACGCATGATGCCAGCATCGGCTATTTCCATAGCGGAACGATTAATACCATTGTGGCGGTATTCCTGTTGATCTCCGGCTGTAACTACGGCCTGCACTTTGCGGTGCTGAGCGGGCGAAACCTCAAGGTATACTGGCGTGATCCGGAATTTCGCATGTTTATCGGCGTGCAGTTCACGCTGGTCGTGATCTGCACGGTGATTCTGTGGATCCACAATACCTACGGCTCGCCGCTGGAAACGCTCAATCAGGCATTCTTCCAGGTGGTATCAATGGCCACCACAGCAGGCTATACCACGGACAGTATTTCCAAATGGCCGCTGTTCCTGCCGCTTCTATTATTGTGCTCTGCTTTTATCGGTGGTTGTGCCGGTTCAACGGGCGGCGGTCTTAAAGTGATCCGTATTCTTTTGCTTTATTTACAGGGTTCGCGCGAGCTGAAAAGGCTGGTTCACCCGAATGCGGTTTACACCATCAAATTGGGTAACCGCGCGTTGCCTGAACGTATCATAGAAGCGGTATGGGGTTTCTTCTCCGCTTACGCGCTGGTATTTATTGTCAGCATGCTGGCGATTGTTGCCACCGGTGTGGATAACTTCTCCGCCTTTGCTGCGGTTACCGCCACACTCAATAACCTTGGCCCGGGGCTGGGGGTGGTGGCTGATAACTTTGCTTCGATGAATTCCGTGGCGAAATGGATCCTGATCGTCACCATGTTGTTTGGTCGTCTGGAAGTCTTCACATTATTAGTGCTGTTCACGCCGACATTCTGGCGGGAATGAGTTTTAAGAAAGGGAAACAAGTATGAAAGCGTTGATACTCTATTCAAGTCGTGACGGGCAGACACATGCTATCGCTTCTTATATAGCAAGTGAGCTGAAAGAAAAGTGCAACTGCGATGTTGTTGATCTGGTACATGCGGAACATGTCGATTTGAAAAGCTATGACCAGGTGATGATCGGCGCTTCTATACGTTACGGTCACTTTAACCCGGTGCTGGATAAGTTCGTTAAAAAACACGCCGAAACCTTGAATCACATGCCGTCGGCTTTTTTCGGCGTCAACCTGACAGCGCGCAAACCCGAAAAACGAACGCCACAGACTAATGCCTATGTACGTAAATTCCTGCTGGCATCCCCGTGGGAACCGGCAATGTGCGGTGTCTTTGCTGGCGCATTACGTTATCCGCGATATCGCTGGTTCGATAAGGTCATGATCCAACTGATTATGCGGATGACAGGTGGTGAAACAGATACCCGTAAAGAAGTGGAATATACCGACTGGCAGCAGGTGGCCAAATTCGCTGAAGATTTTGGGCAAATATCGTATAAAAAATCGCAATAATGCGGGCTTAATAGACGTTCAGGCCAAAAAGAAAGCATTCAGAAAGTTTTTTGAAATTAGGGGTTGCGGCCTTCTGAGAACTCCCTATAATGCGCCTCCACTGACCGGGAACAACGACTCCTCTAACAAGAACCAAGTCGCCCAGTCAGGAAGAATCAACCCGGTGAAAACACCGCATCTTGTAAAAGAAAATGGTTGACTCTTCAGGGAGAAAGAGTATTATCTGCCTCCCACGTTGCTGAGTTAATTCTCGCAGCGTACGCTCTTTAACAATTTATCAGACAATCTGTGTGGGCACTCACAAGACGATATCAGCCACTTCGGTGGCAAAAAATATCAAGTCTTAGAGTGACCAAGCAGTAATTCATTTAGTTGAATTATTAC